>DASUVL010000171.1:0-5755 GCA_036379015.1 Niastella sp. | reverse complement strand
CATGTCTGTAGTTGGGCCCCGGCCGCATATGATCAAGCATACAGAGCTGTATTCCGGATTGCTGAGCGAGTACATGGTACGACACTTTATAAAACCCGGCATTACAGGCTGGGCGCAGGTAAACGGTTGCAGAGGCGAAACAAGGACGGTATTGCATATGCAGAGAAGAGTGGAACATGATATCTGGTACATGGAGAACTGGAGCCTGTGGCTGGATTTCAAAATTATTATTATGACAGTCTTCAATGCTATCAGAGGTGAAAAAAATGCGTTTTAAAAGAATATTATTTATTGGCGGAAATTATTTTCCTGAACCAATAGGGATAGGGAAATACAATGGAGAAATGATCGACATGCTTGCAAGAGAAGGTCATTACTGTACCGTAATTACGTCATATCCATATTACCCGCAATGGAAGGTTCAGCAACCCTATGCGCAAAAACCGCTGTGGTTTAAAAAAGAAGTAAAATATGTAAACGCCAACCACAAAACTGCGGCCATACAGGTGTACCGCTGCCCGCAGTATATACCCTCCCGGCCTACCGGCAAGGCACGCATGATGCTTGACCTTACATTTTTCGTTTCGGTCTTCTTCCTTGTTGTATGCCTGTTATTCCGGAAAAAGTATGACCTGGTTATCGTTGTGGCGCCTTGTTTTCAGTTGGGGCTGCTGGGCATTTTATACAAAAAAATAAAAGGGGCTAAATTCTTGTACCACATCCAGGATCTGCAGATAGATGTCGCCAGAGACCTCAGGATGATCAAATCAGCGAGGATCATCTCTTTACTTTTAAAAACAGAAAAATATATACTAAAGAAGGCCGACATCATCAGTAGTATCTCGCAGGGAATGATCAAAAAAATAAAGGACAAATGCAATAAAGACGTTGTTCTCTTTCCAAATTGGGTAGATACATCCCTGTATTTTCCGGTTGCCGAAAGAGAGGCGTTGAAGAAAGAATTTAACTTCTCCCCTACCGACAAGATCGTATTGTATTCCGGCGCGATCGGAGAAAAGCAGGGGCTTGAGAATATCATCCATATTGCAAAATCATTGGAACATTTCAACAACCTGAAATTTGTTATCTGTGGTTCGGGGCCATACCGTGATACATTATATACGCTACAAAAAACATTGTCACTTAAAAATGTTGTATTCTTTCAATTGCAGCCGCTTGACAAGCTGAATCATTTTCTGAATATGGCAGACATCCACCTGGTTCTGCAAAAATCAAACGCCAGTGATCTTGTAATGCCCTCTAAATTAACCACTATTTTATCTGTAGGTGGAGTTTCCATTATTACAGCCAACAAAAATTCAAGCTTATACCAGGTAGTTGAAGCCAACAATATGGGCGTGTTGGTAGAACCCGATAACAGAGGTGAATTACTGGCAGCTATTGAACGCACGATAAATAACGACAATGCGCATATTAACAAAAATGCAAGAGCCTATGCAGAAAAATTCCTCTCCATACAGCAAGTAATATCAGGGTATACTGAATACGCATTTTAAAAATGCACCACAACAACCTATCCTTTCACTTTTTTACGTAAACCATATGTCAGAAGGTCTCAATAATCTACTTGGAACTGATAAAAGCAGCCATTTTACGATCAAGGAACATGTTCGCCGGCACCTCGCCTACTGGCCGCTCTTCCTTGTATCGCTTATTATCTGCATCACTGCGGGTGTAATATATATCCGCTATGCTACTCCTGTTTACAAGGCCAGCACGCTGATACTTGTTAAAGGAGATCAAAACAACGGTGGCGCCCGCAACTCCGAAGATCTGATAAGAACTGCGCTCGAAGGGGGGGGCAGATCCAACAACAACCTTGACAACGAAATACAGTTATTAACTTCCAGCAGACTGCTGGAAAGTATGACGGCAAAAAATAATTTCAATATCTCCTATTACAAATTGACTCAAATCAGGAAGATCGATCTATATAAGGATGTCCCCTTTCAGCTATCCCTTTTATCCAATTCCGATTCAACCAACGATGCGCCTGTTGACTTAATTATTTCAAAGATCAACAATACAGGCGGCCTTGTTGAGTATGGAACTGCCCAGGATCATGTCAGCATGCGCTTTTATTGGGATCGGGCTTTTACAATACACGGTAAATTATTTTCATTATCCTATAGCCGGCCAGATCAGGATCCTGAGGGTAAATACATGATCAGCTGGGCTCCTGTAAAGATGGCCGCCCAAGCAATAGAAAGTAATCTTTCAGTAGATGCACTCGATAAAAAAACGTCCATTATAAAACTGGAAATACTTACTGAAAACGGCAAGCGCGGACAGGATATCCTCAATGCGGTGTATAGAGAATTTAACCTGACCTACCTGGAAGAAAAGAATGCCATTTCGGAAAAAACATCCAGGTTCATTGATGAAAGGTTGGCCATCGTATCGAATGAGCTGAGTGGCGTAGAAGGAAACCTGGAAAACTACCGGGGAAATAACCAGATGGTAAACGTAGCCAGCCAGTCGGCACTATCATTTGAGAATGAAAATGATGTTTCTAAAAATATTACCAACGTAATGGTGCAGCAAGGCGTTGTAAAAATGATCCAGGAATATTTTAACAATGACGACAACAAGGGCAAGCTGGTTCCCTCCAGCTTCGGCATCAATGATGTAACGTTGGCTTCATTGATTGCCAATTACAATGAACTGCAGTTACAAAAAGAAAGTAAGGCGCCGTCACTGGCGCCCAATAGTTATATTTTGAAAGATCTGAATAACCAGTTAACCAATCTAAAGAGCAGCATTCTGGAGAATCTCCAGAATATAACAAAAAATCTGCAGTTCCAGGAGAACAGGCTACAGCAAAAGAACGATCAATACAGGCAGTTCCTTTCAGCACTTCCTCATAAGGAAAGAATGATGCAGGAAATAAAAAGAAAGCAGAGTATAACTGAAGGACTTTATTTATACCTGCTTCAAAAAAGAGAGGAAAATTCTATTTCCGCCAGTTCGTCCAATGTATCCATCTACAAACAAATCGATGAGGCGAAAGGATATGGCCCGGTATCACCCAATACAAGGAACATACAATTATATTCAATTGCCTTCGGGTTGCTGATACCAATAGGTATAATACGTCTGCGTGATATGCTGAATGACAAAATAATGCGGAAAAGCGATATTACATCCAGAACGCAAATTCCGGTAATTGGCGAACTTTCTCATATTAGGTCTTCCAGAAATACCGGCATAGTTGTACAGGCACGTAATCTGATTGCCGAGCAATTCCGTTTACTACGAACAAATCTATCGTTCATTTGTGAAACCGGGGAAAGCCAAGTAATAATGATAACCTCATCGGTCACCAACGAAGGAAAATCATTGACAAGCCTCAACCTTGCGGCGGTGTTAGCGGCCCCTGGCAACAAGGTTGCCCTGCTTGAATTTGATATGCGGTTGCCTGCCATTTTTAATATGATTGACATGAGTAAAGAAACAGGACTGTCGGAATACCTTGGCGGAGAAATAACCAATTCCAATGATATAGCGCATGAAGTAGAAAGCATGAAAAGCCTTCATATTTATCCTGCCGGTAAAATGCCGCCCAATGTAGCAGACCTATTGCTCAGTGAAAAATTGCCCGCGTTCATAAAAACATTAAAACAACAGTATAAATATATAATAATCGATACCGCGCCGGTCGGTCTTGTTACCGATGCATTTATTCTTGGCAAATACGCTGATGTTGTTATATACGTAGTTCGACAGAATAATACGCTAAAAAAGCAACTGGAAAATATAAACGATATATACAAAGCGGGCAAGTTTTCTAACCTGTGTATTGTATTCAACGATATTAGATCCGGCGCCAAATACGGTTCGGGTTATGAATCGCATAAAGCCTATGAAAACAGCTATGGTAAAAATAAAAGAAATGGCTTTAATATTAATAAGCGGTACAGCTTAAAAAAGAAACTGGCTGTATGAAAAGGCATTCCTGATATGTAATGCCAGCCCCGAAAATTTACGACATGTGAAAAAACTCGTTCTGCAACTATATGGTAATCCAAAATATTCAAAATTATTTAAGTGGAGCAGGCTTGTTTCAATCACTATGGTTGCACAGGTGCTTTTACAAATGCTCAGCTTTATTTGCGGCATTCTTGTTATACGGTTGTTACCCACCCAGGAATATGCCCTTTACACATTGGCGAATACAATGCTGGCAACCATGATCCTGCTGGCCGATAGCGGTGTATCTACAGGCGTAATGGCCCAGGCAGCCAGGGTATGGGATGATAATGACAAACTGGGTGCAGTGCTGGTAACCGGGTTTGAATTGCGGAAAAAATTTGCCCTGGTAAGTTTACTGATCGCCTTTCCCACGTTGCTTTATCTATTGCTGAGCCATGGTTTTTCCTGGAGCATGTCGGCGCTTATCTTTATTTCCCTGGTACCGGCTTTTATAACCGGTCTTTCAGGAACGCTACTGGAAATTGTATTCAAATTACGCCAGCATATAATACCCTTGCAAAAAGTACAGGTGATGAATAATCTGGGTCGCCTGGTGCTGATAGCCAGTCTGCTTATTATTTTTCCATGGGCATTCATTGCGATCCTGGCTGCTGGTATTCCCCAAATATGGGCAAACCGGCGATTAAGAAATGACGCTATGGCGCATGTTAACTGGCAGCAAAAATCTGATCCGGCTATAAGAAAAGAAATAATGCTCGTCGTGAAAAGGGCATTACCCGGGGCTGTTTATTATTGTTTATCCGGGCAAATTACCATCTGGCTCATTTCCTTATTTGGCAACTCAACAGCTATAGCACAAATGGGCGCCCTCGGCCGGTTGGCCATGGTGCTAAGTGTTTTCACCGTATTGTTCAGTACGCTGGTTTCACCGCGGTTTGCAAAGCTGCCCCCAAGCAAGGAAATTTTGCTGAAACTATTTCTCAACATCATGTCAGGATTACTACTACTGACGCTTTTAATTACCAGTTTCACCTGGCTATTTCCGTCAGAAATGCTTTGGATCCTGGGTAAAAATTATTCCGGACTGAACATGGAATTATTGCTATACGTAGCCGACAGTTGTCTTGGTCTGATATGGGGTTCGGCCTATATATTGGGTACCACCAGGGGATGGAATATTCATCCCGGATTTTCTATTACCGTAAGCATCACTTCAATTGTCGTGGGCGCCATACTGATAGATATCTCTACCGTCAGGGGCGTATTGTTCCTGAATCTTTTTGTTTCCCTTATCCAGGTATTTATGTACGGTAGCTATACCCTCTTAAAAATCATAAAAATGAACCCGCAAAAATTCTAATATGGAAAACCTTACTACATCTATTAAAACAAAGATCAAAAAGTTAGGCAGAACCGTTGGTTTGTATATTAGCCGAACTACTACAGAACGCGCATTGCTGGAAAAATTCGTTGCCAAATTCAACGCCATCGATGGAGGCATTACACTCATTCGCATGGGAGGCGATCATGACGGCGGGTACCTGGTGCCTGACGACCTGGAAGGAATAAAATATAGCTTCTCGCCGGGTGTGAGTAACATTGCCAATTTTGAGCTTGATTGCCTTAATAGAGGGATCGTCTCCTTTTTGGCCGATTATTCTGTGGATATGCCTCCGCTGAATTTGCCGGGTTGTCAATTCTTAAAAAAGTTTGTGGGGGCTTACAACAATGAGCAAACAATAACGATCGAAAAATGGATATCCCAATCATTGCCCCCGGATCATAAAGAAGACATAATGAT
>DASUVL010000170.1:0-5219 GCA_036379015.1 Niastella sp. | reverse complement strand
TTTGGCGAAATTACTGTAAGTCCTACCACCCTGGCATTTCATTACGGACAATCGGTGTTTGAAGGATTGAAGGCATTCAGGCTCGAAGATGGCCGCATCAATCTTTTTCGCGTACATAAACATTATGAAAGAATGTTGCGTTCATTAAGTCGCATGTGTATGCCAGGTATACCTGAAGAAATATTTGTTGATGGTTTACGTCGCCTGATAGAAGTAGATAAAGACTGGTTACCTGCACAACCCGGCGTTTCTTTATATATTCGTCCGCTGATGTTTGCCAGCGAGGCCAAATATGGCGTTAAGATCTCTGATGAATATTGTTTCCTCATATTTACGGGTCCGGTTGGTCCGTACTTCTCACAACCATTGAGATTAAAAGTAGAAACGGAGTATACACGGGCTGCCAAAGGCGGAACCGGGTCTGCAAAATGTGCAGGCAACTATGGTGGCGCCTTTTATCCAACACAAAAAGCAAAAGAAGCTGGGTACGACCAGGTAATATGGACAGATGCCCGTGAAAATAAATACATTGAAGAATCAGGTATGATGAATGCCATGTTTGTAATTGATGGTGTATTGGTTACCCCACCCACCAGTGATTCTATTCTGGCAGGCGTAACCCGTGATTCCTTACTTACCATCGCAGCCGACCTGGGTATTCCACATGAAGCCCGCCCGATAAGTGTAGCGGAGATCGAAAATGCCTTCAGACATAATACCATAACTGAAGCATTTGGCGCCGGTACCGCAGCAGTGGTAGCACCTATTGCCACCATTCATATAAATGGTATTGACCACCATTTACCAGCTTATAACGATAAGGCCATTATGTTCCAGTTGAAGAACAAAATGGAAGCCATTCGTAAAGGCCAGGATGTTGACAAACATGGATGGAATTTCCTGTTTTAGAACTTATTATTTCGATAAAAAAGGTGGGTCCCTCTCCAGGAGGGGCTCACCTTTTTCCTTATATAGGGTGAGCTGCTCTTTAAGACCGATCCACCTTGCAGGGTTTTTAGGCAATACCACTATCTTTGGCAAACAACATATAATTTTTCATTATGCCTAAAACCATTATTATAACAGGCGCTAACGGTAACCTGGGCACTGCTGTAGTAAAAAAATTCCTGGATCAGGATTATAAAGTAATTGCGGTTGACCATTCGGGTAGCCACCTGGGCTTTGCTGACAGGCATTCGCAATTTGAGCTGCATAGCATCGATTTAACCGACGAATCGGAAAGTGTAACCTTTGTAAAGGAAGCAGCCAGCCTGTATGGAAATATTGATTGCGGCATTCTACTGGCCGGCGGCTTTGCGATGGGTGGTATTGAAACAACAGATAGCGCTGCCTTAAAAAAGATGTTTTCCCTGAATTTTGAAACTGCCTATAATATTGCCCGGCCCTTATTCCAGCACATGATGCAAAATGGGTATGGCAGGTTGGTACTTACCGGCGCGAGGCCAGGTTTACAGGCCGAAGAAGGCACCAACAAAATTGCTTACGCATTAAGTAAATCGTTGCTGTTTACACTGGCCGACATTTTAAATAAAGAAGCCAAAGGGAAAAATGTAACGGTATCTGTAATAGCTCCCAGTACAATAGATACCCCACCTAACCGCGAAAGTATGCCAGACGCTAATTTCAACAACTGGGTAAAACCAGAACAAATTGCCGACGTACTTGCATTTATTTGTTCTGACCAAGGCGATGTGCTGCGGCAGCCGGTATATAAGGTCTATAACAATGCATAAAAAAAAGATGAGTTATTCACCTAACCTCGAATAACTCATCTTTTTATAAAACCCTGAGTGCTTAACAAAGCTTTCGTCCCGGTTTAGCCCAGGATCGTACGGAATTAAACACACAGTTTCTGTATTACACCATTTAACACAATTCTTTTCAGCCTCCGCTTTCCTGGTTGCTTATACTTCCAGCACACTATTCCAACCCGTAACGCCATCAGGTTCGCGGAACTGGTTCTCAATATCTTCAGCCCACATTCGTTCATCAATAAAGAATTTGTAATAATACTTTCCCCGGGGTAACATGGGTATCTCAATGCTCCACATGCCATTCTTAGCAGGTCGCAATGTTAACTGGTCGTGAGCCCAGTTGTTAAAATCACCGGCCAATGCAATTCTGTTGGCGCAGGCGTTTTGGATGTGAAACTCAATACACTTCTTCCTCTTGTTTACGTAAGGGGATTGATGGCGTTTCATGGTGCCCTCCTTTTTTGGTCGCCTTAAAAATATTGTATCAACTTCATAACTGTTTTCACAAGGTTAACCGCTAGTCAAGGGTTAAAGACGCTAGAAATCAGAGAATAATTATGTTACAAAACCAGGCAAATTAAACGAGTTAGGCAGAGATATTTAATAAGGATTTTTTTCTGGCCAGTCACAAAAGGTACGATGTTTTAAAAAATTATAAAAGTATTTGGAATATTATTTTTCGGGAGTAACCGAATAAATTTTATCCTATTGTATATCAATAAAATCATTCCACACAAACTCCTAATAGGTACAAGTGTAAACATTAACCAAGGTACTTTAAAAAGTATATGTTTTACATGATCTAAATCATATGTCAACCATTAAAGCTAAACCGATTCAAAATATAAAGCGGTAGCTAATGACACCATTTAGTGTTGCATCAATGATCGTGCAGATTTATGTTACTCAAGTGTTACTCACGGGCAGCTATTTCACGGCTGTCAATGGTTGTTTCGCCACATCACCGTTTGTTAAACTATCGAGGTCGTGCTTCAGGAAATTGATATCTTTTTGCAATTGCAGGTTTACAGAGAGAACAGAATCGTTTTGTAACAACAATTTGTTGTTGAATGCAGTCAGCTGTTTATTTTTTTGCTGTAACACAAGAGCTATTACCAGGAGAAAAATAACACCAACTGCCAGGCTTCGGAAAATAATAACGGATCTGTTCAATTTCATTAGAATAATAGTATCCCAAATATGCTTTATTACCGTTAAACGCTAATTAAACAGGAATTAAAAAGCTATTAAACAAACGGTTATTACGTGTTTCCGGATATTTTGATAAAGAAAAAACGGGAAATTCTCTAAGATTTAGCCGAAAATGCTTTTAATGAGGGAAGAACGATGGTAAAAACCGTTCCGGATTCCGGTGAGGAGTGTACTTTAATGGTCCCTTTATGTAAGTTGATGATCCGCTTGGCCAGTGCCAGCCCAAGCCCAAAACCTTCTATGAGTGAAGCATTGACGGTACGGTAAAAAGGCTGAAAAATATGTTCAGCTTCTTCTTCTGTTATGGTATCGCCATAGTTCGTAAACTGCACAATTACGTTGTCATTTTCGAACAGCAGGTTGATCGTCACATGATGATCATACGAAAATTTACAACCGTTATCTGCAATATTCCTTAATGAACTATATAATAGATCGATGTTACCAAATACCAGGAAAGCCTTTTCATCATCCGGAAAATCGCCAAACTGTAATATCACTTTATACGCTGAGCTGTTCTTTTGTACATCGGCAGTTACTTTTAGCAGCACTTCATCAATACGTACTTCGCTGAGTTCAATACTACCCTGCGTACCGGTTTTGGTAATCTCCAGCAAGCTTTTGGTAAGCTGCTGCATTTGCTGAACATCCTCGTGCACCGACTGTATCACCTGTTTGTATTCTTCCGTACTCCTTTCTTTATGTAGGGTTACCTCCAGCTGACTTGTTATGGAAGTAAGCGGCGTTGATAGCTCATGCGAGGCATTGGAAATAAAGCGCCGTTGTATCACAAAAGACTCCTGTAAACGGTCGAGCAATTCATTAAAGGTATTGGCAAGCTGGTTTAATTCGTCCTGGGTGCTGCCTGCCTGTATATGATGCGACAGGTTTTGAGAGGTGATATGTTTTACTTCGTAAATGATCTGCTTAATGGGTTTTACCAGTTGCACCGAAAAAGCATACCCTACCAGCAGGGCTATGGCAATACCAATAAACAAACAGGTTAATAAAATATCCCGCAGGTCTTTCAATCGTTGCCATCCATCCACATCATAACCAGCTACCACAACAACAATGCGACTGCGATTATCAGTATAATGAAAGGCAAGCACATCGCGTTTATGAACTTTATAATATATTTCGTGTTTTAAGCGGGCTTGTTTTAAAATTTCTTTATCCGGCAACAGTGAATCGATATTGTTCGCATTATATGTATACACCGGTTTGTCAAGGTAGTTGAAGATCACTACGCTTTTTTGATTCAACGTAAATGCCGATGCCGAGTCAATGTGATATAGAACAGCCCGGGCGCTGTCGCTATCTCCGAAATAAGAAAATAGCTGCCCGTCGTTATTCGCGCGTCCTTTCAACCGTTTCTTAAATGCTTCAGCTCGTTGCAGGGAAGTAAAATAATGAACGGAAATACTTAATACCAGCAAAATAATGGTAACGAGTAAAGCAAAAAGCGCGGTTATTTTAAATTTAATCTTCACCTATGGGTTTTCTTTCAATATGTAGCCCATGCCTACCTGGGTATGAATAAGCCGGGTTTCAAAATCCTTATCCAGCTTTTTACGCAGGAAGTTTACATAAACGTCAATTACATTGGTCTTTGTATCAAAATCAATATCCCAAACATTCAGGGCTATATCTGCCCGGGATACCACCCGGTTCTTATTACGTATCAGGTATTCGAGCAACTGAAATTCCTTGGCGGTAAGCGAAATAGGTTTATCGGCCCGGGTCACTTCTTTACTATCCAGGTTCATGGTAAGATCGGCTACCTTCAAAATATTTCCGGTGGGAATATTTTGATAGATCCTTTTTAATAAAGCCCTGATGCGTACCAATAATTCCTTAAAATCGAATGGCTTTACAATATAATCATCAGCGCCAGCATCGAAACCCTCAATTTTATCAGCGGTTGTATTAAGGGCTGTGAGCATTACTACCGGAATGCGTTCGCTGTGCCGGCGGATCTCTTTACACAACTCATAACCATTTAAACCGGGCAGATTAATATCCAGAATAATGAGGTCGAACGGGTAGGTCTCGAACAATTTTTTACCAATCAGGCCGTCATAGGCTACTTCTACATGATAATTCTGTTCCGAAAGCCCTTTTTTTAACGACTCTGCAATCTTTTTTTCATCCTCAACCAGTAAAATTTTTATTTCTTCCATAGCTAAAAATTCATGGTTGCAAAATTCACGAATAATAAAGTTACCGGGT
>DASUVL010000169.1:0-5480 GCA_036379015.1 Niastella sp. | reverse complement strand
TTTTTCCAAACCCTCTGCCCCATTAGGCGCCTCTATAATATTATAATGAGCGCTCAGGTTCATGCGCAGGTAATTCCTTACATCATCATTATCTTCCACGATTAGTACAACAACGGCTTCTGTAGTTGTATCTGGTTCATCAACCGGTGCAGGCCCAGTATAATTATCAGTAAGCGGGATAAATGCGGTTGGTATTAATTCATGTGGTGTTTCAGTGGTGCTTTCTTCAAGATTACCAAGCGTTACCGTAAAACGGGTTTCTTTATGGGGGTCGCTGGTTACGGAAATAGAGCCATTGTGCAGTGTTACTAGTTCTTTAGTTAATGACAGGCCAACCCCGGTACCGCCGGTGTTTTTACGTTCACTGCTTTCTACCTGGTAAAATGGTTCAAATATTCTGGTGGTCAATTCGGATGGAATGCCAATGCCATTGTCAGAAACTGTTAGCAGTAATTGATCGGGCTTTTCCGGATTGGCAGAAATGGCAACGGCTATGCGACCGCCTTCGGGAGTAAATTTAAAAGCATTTGAGATCAGGTTGTACAGGACTTTACCAACAACATCGGCATCAAATCCGAATAGTATTTCATCTTTATTTGTTTCAAAAGGAAATTGAATATTCCGTTTTCGTGCGTGGAATTCGAATGCCTCCATTATATTACGCACAAACGCAACCATGTCCTGCCGGGTTACATGCAGGTGCAGGCTGCCCGATTCCAGTTTTCTGAAATCAAGGAACTGGTTTATCAACCCAAGCAGGCGACGGGCATTGCGATGCATGATGCCATAATACTCTTTTTCTTTTCCAGGCGGTATTTTTTCCGAGATCAATGATTCCAGGGGATCAATTATAAGCGTCAATGGCGTTCGGAACTCATGCGATACATTGGTGAAGAAGTTTGATTTCATCTGGTCCATTTCCTGCGCCTTCTCCGCTTTTAATCGTTCCGCCAGTATCTGCTGATTGTATTGATGCCGGGCGCGAATGATCCTGTATATAATATATGCGGTCAGTGAAAACAGTAATGCGTATATAGTATATGACCACCAGGTGCGCCACCAGGGTGGTAGCACGGTAATTTCGAGTGTGGTTGGGGCTGGGTTCCATAAGCCATCGCTATTAGCGGCCTTTACCTGAAATGTATATTTTCCTGGCGACAGGTTTGAATAGCTGGCTATGCGCCGGGAAGCATCTGTATAGATCCAGTCTTTATCCAGTCCTTCCAGGCGGTATGCGTATTTATTTTTTTCCGGGTTCGAAAAATTCAGGGCGGCAAACTCTATGGAAAAGCTGCGGTCCTCATGCGTGAGCGTGATCGTTTTTGTAAGATAGATGGGCGCCAACAATAATACACGGTCGTTTATCTTTTGACCAATGGCAACCGGTTTATTGAGCACGTGTAGTTCCGTTAAAGATACAGCCGGTGGAATTGAGTTATTGCCAATTTCACCCGGTATGAAAGAAACATAGCCGTCGATACCACCGAAATACATTTCACCAGTGGTTGTATCGATGCAACCGGAACCTTCCATAAATTCATAGCCATGAAAACTTTCTTTTACGGCATAATTGCGGACCTCACCGCTTTTTATCGTGAGTTTCGATAACCCATTCTTATGCGCGATCCAGAGATTGCCCTTTCTATCTGGTATTATCCTCGTGATGTATTGATCCTTCAAACCATCTTCTTTGGAAACTACATGTACCTTTTCCGTGGCAACGTCGATAAGGCACAAACCATTGGCCGTGCCGGCCCAGATATTTCCAAATTCATCTTCAGCCATGGTATAAACGCGTGGATCGGGTAAAACTGCGCCAGGGCCGTCACCGGCATAAGCAATCGTATCTGTAAAAGCTCGGGTTTGCTGGTCACGCTTACAATAAATAAGTCCTGAATATTCAGTTCCCACCCAAAGGTTGCCCTTTGAATCGAAGAACACGCAACCAGCCCCCGATCTCAAATTGTATGTGCCCAGTGACTTTCTTTCAAAGGAATTTTTATCGGCATCAAATCTTATCAAACCATTGTACGTACAGAACCAGATCGAGTGATCGACGGGATCTTCTGCAATAGAATAAAAACGGGCTACATTTAATTTGGCACCGGTTTGCTCATTAAAGCAGCTGATCATCTTTTTGTGGCGGGTGTCATATCTGTCGAGCCCCAGCCGGTTGCCGATCCAGATATTGCCGTGGGAGTCCCTGAAAACCGACCGTACGGCTCTGCCTGCCAGTTCATCCCTGAACCATTTTTCCGTTTTTGTTTGCCGGTCGATGTACAACAAACCATCATCCTGGGTGCCGATCCAGGTGCCGGAAGCGTCGGCCCAAATACCGCGTACCGGTGTATTCACCGAGGTTTTATTCTTTGCTGAAATGGAGAAGTTATGAAATGGTTTGGCCTTGAGATCGGCTTTATTGATGCCGCCCGTAGCGGTACCCAGCCAGAGTATGCCCTGATCGTCGAAGTAAACACAGTTGACGTTATTATCGTTTATGCCGCCCTCTGTGTTGGGCATTGTTTCAAAAACGAAATGTTCTTTTGTTTGCGACAAATGGTATGGGCCAATATACTGCTGTAGCATACCCGAGGCTTTTTCCAATGACCGAAAATTATTTATTCGTTTCGCAGAATCACGAATAACCGGAGGCAACGGGCCTGCGTTGAACCGGGTGAAATTATCGGTTTCGTAATTGTACCGGCTGTAGGAATTGAATGAAGTGATCCACAGGTTACCGGCGCTGTCCTTATAAATATGATGAATTCTGCTGTTGCCAAGGGAGGTGGTATCACCTGGGATGGTACGATATACTTTAAAGTGATACCCGTCGTAGCGGCAAAGCCCATTCCAGGTGCCGAACCACATAAAACCGTACTTATCCTTCACGATACTTCCAACCGTGTTCTGGGGAAGTCCTTCTTTTACGGTGAGGTATTCGAAATTCAGTTTTTGGGCATGCAATTCTATGCCGGTAAACAGGCAACACAACAGCAGGGATATTTTCAGAATAGGTCGCATACAACGCAATCGGTTGTAAAATACAGTATTCAATTAAGTCTGGCAACAATGGAATATGTTGGTTGCATCAATATCTCCCTATTTTCAACCTTCATGTTCTTATAGACTAATAATAAAATCGCTCCCTACGTCTGCAGGAATCAACAAAATACAGTCCGGTTAAATCGAGCGATATTTATTCATGATTTACCAGGAACCGTTTCAAGAGAATGACCTGCATTAGATTTGACTAAGTGAATAAATTGCGGTAAGTTTAGTTACCAATAAACCTTCCATATGAAAAAAATATGCCTTGTCGCTATCATGTGTGACGAAGAGAAATTTATTGATGAGTGGTTAGTATATCACAGATTACTTGGAGTTGACCATTTCTTTTTATACGACGATGCTCCTTCCCTACCCCTTGCACAATTTTTAAAACGGCATATCGATTATGTTACTGTTATCCCCTGGCACAACCGCCACCATTCGTACGAGGGAAGAAATCGTCAAACAAAAGCCTACCTGCATGCGGTGAAGGAATTTTCACATGAATTTGAGTGGGCTACTTTTATTGATGGCGATGAATTTATCGTTCTGCGCCGCCATAATACTATAGGAGAATTTCTCGCAGATTATGTGGCGTTCAGTAGTATATCCCTCAACTGGCATGTATTTGGGCATAATGGTTATTTTGATGATCCGCCCGGTCTTATTACAGAATCCCTGGTTAGAAGAAAAGCAGAACCTTCAAGACATGTAAAATCTATAACAAGGACGCAGGCAATAGCAGATATACAAAGCGCCCATTTCTGTAAGCTGAAAAGCGGGAGAATGGGTGATGCCAACAAAAGGATCTTCAGGGATGCCCTCTACGAGGGTAAAACAAATATTGCTCATATCAATCATTATCAATGTCGATCGTTTACCCGCTGGATGAGCCGCACCAAACGGGGTTGTGTTACCATTGATCCTCTTAACCCGGCTTCCGGTGACAACCAGTGGCGGATTGACGAACAGGCCTGTTTAAAACAATTTGTAACAACAATTGCGCTGGATAAAAATGAATTGGTAGATGAGTATATGAAAAAATATACGCTTCCTATTCTCGACGAACTTAACCTGCTTGAAAGACCTGGAAAGGATGTAGAACAACCAGCAACAAATTTTTGACCGGAACTTATGATAACATTTTCACGTTTGGGACAGGTAGGCCGGCTGGGTAACCAGCTTTTCCAGGTAGCCTTTATTACAGCTTTTGCTGAGCGCTTTAATATTCAGTATGCCCTGCCTTATTGGAAGTATGCAGATTATTTTGATTACCCATTTTTGTTCAGAACCAACCTGGATATCCTGCAATATGACATGACGATCAGGGAACCTGCATTGGGCTATCATGAACAATACTTCAGGGATCTGTTGCCTGCTATGCAGCACCAGCATATTAACATTATTACCGGTTATTTTCAGAGTTATAAATACTTCAGCAAGGAGCATGTTTTGAAAATATTCAGATTCAAAAACGACCTTACCATAAATGCAAATAAATGTATAGCCATCAGCGTACGAAGAGGTGACTTTGTAAAACATAAGCACTTCAACAATATAGAAGCCGAAACATTCAGAAGGCTTTTAAAAAACTTCCCTTCTTTCAAAGTATTCGTTTTTACTGATGATTATAATTACTGCAAAAGAGAATTTATTGGAAATGAATATGAGTTCATGGAAGGATTGAATGATATACAGCAGCTTCAGTTGTTCTCGAAATTTGAATACTATATTCTGTCGAATTCTACTTTTAGCTATTGGGGGCCTATGCTGCATCCTTCGCCCAAATGCATACTATATCCAAAATATATGTTTCCGGATCTGGACCGGTGTGATTTGTATAACAGGGAGTACTGGCCCCCTGAAGAAGAATACATTTCTTATATCAATCCCGTAAATAAATATGACTCAAGTTTCAAGATACAGGACACAAGGCAAAAAGGCATAAAATAAATGCATTAAACCTGAGACTGCACCGCAAGATCTTGTGTCTCAAAAAGTATTTAATAATTGCCAAAAAATTTTTAGTTTTATTTACAAACCTTATCTATGAACGCATTATAATATTTTGCAAAATGATTATTAAAAACAGCCCTGCCAAAATATCATTTTGTATCGTATGCATGAACCGCTTACATCACTTACAACAAACTTTTCTTCGAAATATCCACGACAATGACGATTACCCCAACCTTGAAATTGTTCTCCTTGATTACAATTCGCAGGATGGTATGGAGCTGTGGGTAAATGAAAATTTGCGGGAATTTATTGCCGCTGGCCGGGTAACTTATTATAAAACGTTTGAACCACAGGTATTCAGCCATAGTCATTCTAAAAATCTTGCGTTCAGGTTAGCCAGCGGAGACATTGTATGCAATATCAACGCCGATCACTTTACAGGAAAAGGATTCGGTCATTACGTTAACGAAACC
>DASUVL010000168.1:0-2858 GCA_036379015.1 Niastella sp. | reverse complement strand
GCCATTATACAGAATTCCGGAATAGAGGCTGATGCCACGTTAAAAAAAACATGGGGCAACTTTACCTGGTGCAGTAAGTTAACCCTTGCTATACCCAAAAACAAACTGATTCAATTTGATGACCTGGAAAATTCGAATTATTCTAAAGACCTGATGTTGGACAAACCTTTGAATATTGCGATAGGACAGCATTATATGGGTGTAGATGCTGACAGTGGATTGTTCAGGATAGAAGATCCTAACGCAAAACTGAGCAGCAACCTGGACCCCGTATTTTTCGGCGGCATCCGCAATTCATTCCATTGGAAGCGATTTGAATTAACCACCTACTTTGAGTTCCGTCAACAAAAAGCACCGCATTTTTTAACCTATGTATATCGCAATTTGCCACCAGGTCAAACCAATACATATTTCTTCAGCAACCAACCAACAGCGTTGAATAATCGCTGGCAACAGAAGGGCGATGAAGCGTCCTGGCAAAAAGTGAGTACGTTGACTGCCGGTCCAGTAAAAAATTCCATTAGCAACTGGGTGAATTCAGATGGCCAGGTAGTTGATGCTTCTTATGTAAGATTGAAGATGGCGCAACTGGCTTATACCCTTCCTGAAAAGTTTTTTAAGCAAAGACATATAAAAGCAGCGAATATATATACCAGTGCCGAGAACCTGTTTACTATTACGTCTTTCAAGGGGGCTGACCCGGAGTTACAAAACCCGTTTAGTTTACCCTTGCAAAGAACGTTTACGGTGGGTTTACAAGTAACCTTATAAATTGTATAGCATGCATCTGTTCAGGATACTTTACAAATGGACTATTTTATTATTCTTTGTTTTTGGGTTGCCCCTGCTAATAGGATGCAATAAATTACTGGATGCAGGATCACCCGCCAACCAGGTAATTACCGCTCAGGTATATGCCAGTGATTCCCTGGCGCAAGCCGCCATGATCGGCATTTATTATAAAATAATGGAAAGGGCTGGACCGCTCAATGGTTTTATGAGCCGTTATCCCGGGCTTTCAACCGATGATTTAAATCGTAGTTTTGTATTAGCCGATGATCAACCATTCCAGACAAACAACCTTTCTTCAGATAACAGATACGTATGGCAAACATGGACTAACTCCTATTCTTATATATACCAGTGTAATGACCTCATAACAGGGCTTACCAATTCCAAATCCATTACGCCTTCACTGCGTGACCAGTTGCTGGGCGAAGCCTATTTCCTAAGGGCCTTTACCTATTTTTACCTGGTGAATTTGTTTGGCGATGTTCCGTTGGTGTTAATCATCGATTATACCAAAAGCGCCAGCATACCCAGAACTCCGGCTGCAGACGTTTATAAACAAATGATAGCAGATTGTCAGGAGGCACAAAAACTGCTACCGAATGCCTATGTTACGACACCCGACTATCCTGCAGCCCGTGTTCGGGTGAATCGATTGGCAGTAAAAGCATTACTGGCTAGAATTTATTTGTACCACGAAGAATGGGCCAATGCGGCTGCGGCAGCAACAGAGGTGATTGAATCTGGTATATACCAGTTGGAGACCAATCTCCAACAAACATTTCGTTATGATAGTAAGGAAGCCATCCTGCAGTTTATGTCTGCAAATAATGGTTACAATACAGTAGAAGGAAACATATTTGTTCCTTTGAATCCCAATGGAAGACCAGCTTTCATTCTGTGCGATTCCATCCTGAAATACATGGAACCGGTTGATCTGCGCAAATCATGGGTGAGAACAGTGAGCGTTAGTGGAATGCAATATAACTCACCGTATAAATACAAACTAAACACGGGCACCCCGCGGGAAGAATACAATATGGTGCTACGTTTGGCAGAACAATATTGTATTCGTGCGGAGGCCCGTGCCAGGTTACATCAACTGCCCGAAGCGGTCAGCGATTTGAATACGATCAGGAAAAGAGCGGGGTTAACATCCCTGAATACTATATCAACGCAAACCATGGTATTGGCCGCAATAGAACAGGAACGGCGCATAGAGCTTTTTGCAGAATGGGGCCATCGCTGGTTTGATCTGAAACGATGGCCGGCACGAGCATTAGATGGCAAAAAGCGAATAGACGAAATAATGAGTGCTTTGCGACCTGATACCTGGAAAACCACGGCTGCCCTTTGGCCGATACCGGGTGATGAGAGAATACAAAATCATGCATTATCTCAAAATCCCGGTTACAATTAATAAGTGGCCCATTACCGGTTCAGGTTGCTATAAATGGTAGCATAATACCAGGGAAGTGCAACCCCATATTCAAATTCAGTTAATCCGCTGTAAGCAATATGCGAGAATGAATAACCCGGAAACGTGTTATGTAACCAGGTAATTTCAGTCCAAATGTCACAAAAAGCACCGGTTGGGTTAGTGAGGTCAATGTCGGTATACCATTGGTAGTCTCCTGCAAAAGCATAAGATTGGTTAAAAGGTTGAACGAACGCATTTGTTTTTGCATTCATATTAGCACTGGCTACAGAAAACGTACATGCTAAAACGCAGATGGCGATCATCTTTTTCATAATTGAATCGGTTTTTATGGTGAAAAATAATACACAAAGTCCATCCGAGCGGCATTGAATCAACGCAGTCACATTATTTCTTTGATTGCAGCAAGCAATCCAATCACAATAATTGGGGCAACGGGAAAGCCTTTTAAACCGGCAATTGGGCAAAAAGCAACGCATTACATATGGTAATGCGAATTATATTTAATGTACTTACAGGGATATACACATGAATGGAAGTACAATATGGGCTACACACCTATTTGGTACACGGTACAAAAACGTCAGATTAACACATCATATTATGTAGCGAATAATCGTCCCTTACACAA
>DASUVL010000167.1:0-2101 GCA_036379015.1 Niastella sp. | reverse complement strand
TATTACTTCCGCTTCGAAACCTTTGCTTATTTGGGTGCCATCCTGCAAAGAAAAAGTTGCATTGTCAGGATCATCACGCAACATGTTGGTTACAGAAATATCATAGTAGCTCAACGTTGCATTCAGCTTATTGTTCAGGGCGTCCAGTTTAATACCTGCTTCCCATTGGTTGGCCTGTTGTGCTTTAAACTTGTTGCCATAGACATCTGCACCGTTCACGTTTCAAACCCGTTCATATAGTTGGCAAACAGCGACACCTGGTTTTTAACTACCTGGTATACCAGTCCGAATTTGGGCGATAAAGCCGTTTGATTGTAAGCTGCTGCCACGGAATCCTGCGCAGGCCAGTATTCTCCCTGCGCCCGGTAGAAATCTACCCGCAAACTGGCCATGGCCAGTAACTGGTCTGTTACATTGATCACATCAGAAACATAGGCGCTGTACGTTTTATCCCGTACACGTGTATAATTGAGGAAATTAGCTGAGGCGAAAAGCGGAGATACCTTTTCTACTGTAAAATTGTTGTAAGCAGCCCCTGGTTTTTTATAGTTTAGGGCCGGCATGTTTCTAAGTGTGTCGTTACGGGAGGAGCGCAGGCTATAAAAATCTGCGCCGATCACCACCCGGTTCCGTATGCTGCCCAGGTAAAAATCGCCTTTGAAGTTTTGCTGAATGTTTGTTCCGTAATAAGGATATTCCTGCGAGGTAACCTGCTGCCTGATGGTGCTGTCGGTTGGCATAGTTAAGGCAACTGTATATCCATCGGAAGAAGAACGGGTACGCGAAAAGACGGTCTGCGATGTCCAGCTCTCTGATAACTTGTATTTTATTTGTCCAAATACATTCAATTGCTGACTGGTATAAAAGATGGTATTGTTGGCAAAGGAAAGCTTATAGGGCATGCCCAGCTCTTCAACACTGTGAATATTTCCTTTGGAATTGGGCGCAAGCCGGGTAGGGGAAGTGGCTTTGTAACCACTCATTTCAATATCAAGCAACAAGGTAAGCCGGTCGTTTACTTTATACGACAAACTGGGCGCCAGTAAATAATTTTTTGTGAACCCGGCATCCTGGAAACTGCGTTCATTGTGAACTGCGCCATTAAACCGGAACAGGGCTGTTTTCTCCTTATTGAGTGGCGTGTTAATATCCAGTGTTATGCGGTTAAGGTCCCAGCTTCCACCAGAATAAGAAATTTCTCCTTTAAAATTGTCAAACGGTTTTTTGGTAACACGGTTGAACAAGCCACCAAAGGAAGAAAGCGTGCTACCGAACAATGTGGCTGAAGGGCCTTTGATAACCTCAATACGTTCGAGATTGGCCGGGTCAATACTGGTGTAAATAAAACCGCCCACGCCATTGCGAACCAGGTTGGCAGTAGTAAATCCTCTTGAGGTAGCCGAACTTCTGCCCTGGTTATAAACAATGGGAATACCGGCACCGGGAATATTTTTAAAAGCAGCATTATAATCGGTGATCAATTGTTCTTTCATCAATTCTTTTCCCACCACACTGTATACCTGCGGGTTTTCTATATTCTTTAAGGAGAGCTTGGAAACATCATCACTTTCCTTTTTAGCAAAGCGGTTGCCACCGGTTACCACTACTACCTCTTCCAGGTTTTGTGAAGAAGAGCTTATGGCAATGTTCACTGAAACAGTTTTGTTATCGGCTACTTCAACTGTTTTCGTAATGGTTTCGAAGCCAATTAAAGAGATCTCCAACTGATAGGTTCCGTTTTGAACATTCTTAAACAGGAATTCGCCACTTTCATTGGTGCTTACTCCTTTGGAGGTCTCTTTTAAAATAACCGTCACATGCGCGGCCGGACTGCCATCGGAAGTGGTTACTTTTCCCTGGATAATTCCGCCACCATCCGTTGTATTTTTTGCAAATGAAATTAAACTGGAAATCATCAAAAAGCTGAAAAGAGAAAAAAGCCTTGCCATCCTGAATCTCTGTTTAAGTATGCTAAAATTTTGCGCTGGCAAAATTAGTTTAGCAGGCCAAGCTCAGGTATAGCAATCGGGAAAAATGTTTACGGGAAGAGGAAAACCACTAAAAAGAGAGGTAATGGTAATTAAAAATCAATTGCTTATGT
>DASUVL010000166.1:0-18358 GCA_036379015.1 Niastella sp. | reverse complement strand
CTTTTCCATATCAATGAATTCGGCTTCATAACCAAATTCACCGGCTACCAGTTCAATTACCTCTGCATCCAAACGTTGGTTGATAGACACCATGAGGCCCAGGCTCATACACTTGCTAATTACTTCGGCGAAGCTCACGTCCATCAGGTTGGCCAGTTCGCTTACGCTGATAAACTCAGTTACCTGCAGCTTGTTGTCCTGTGTATCACCATCACGCTGTTCAGACATGCTCTGGCGTTTGTCGCGACGATGTTTCGCCTTGAGGCTCTTACCACGTCCGCCCTGGCCTGACAATTTCGCCTGAGTTTCGCGTATTTTATCCTGGATCTCTTTTTCGTTGATCTCTTTAGGCTCACGCGAAATAGTAGGGCGATTACCCGTACGGTTGCCGCCGGGACGATTACCACCACCACCTCCTCTGAAATTGCCACCGCCGCCTTGGTGTCCTCCTCCGCCTTGCCGGCCATGGCCACCCTGGCCTTGTTGGCCTTGCTGACCCTGACCCTGGCCTTGCTGACCCTGGCCGCCTTGATGTCCGCCGACTTCTCTTTTCTTGAAAAGATGTTGAGCCCGTTGTTGCGGCGTTTGCTGTTGATCTTTCTTTTCAATGGGAATGCGCTTGCGCTTCCTCTTTTCCTCGTTGGGCTTCGGTTTGGTGCGGGCTTCGTCACCAACCGGCAATTCTATTTTGCCCAGAATTTTCGGTCCCGTAAGTTTATCTGCTTTAATATTTTCAATAACAGGCGGTAGTGCTTCTTCTTTCTCTTCCGCTTTTTCTTTTTGCACTTCTTTTACCGGCTCCTGTACTTTTTTCTTTTCAATAACAACTTGCTTAGCAGGCTGTTGTCGAGGTGTTGCTACTTCTTCTTTAGGCTTTTTAGGCTTTTCTTCTACCACTGGTTCAACCTTAGCAACTACTTCTTTTGGCTCCTCTACTTCTTTCGGCTTTTCTTCCTGTACCGGAGGAGTTTCTTCTTTTTCCTTTATTACCGGAGGCTCTTCCTCTTTTTTCTTTACAACAATAGGCGTTTTCTTCGGCCTTGTTGAAGAATCTATAGTCGAAAGATCGATCTTATCCAATACTTTAGGCCCTTCTATTTCAGGCGTTTCTACCTTGGTAATTTCAGTCTGTTTTTCTTCAGCTTTCGGCTCTTCTATGACCTCTTTTTCTTTCTCTTTTTCTTTCTTTTCTTCAACAACCGGGGGCGCAACAACTGCTTCAACAACTACAGGTGGTTCCGGAATAACAACCGGAGGTACTTCTTCTACTATTTCCACTTTCTCAACCTTCTCTACCTTTTCAACTTTCACTACCGGTTCTTCCTTTTCTTCTTTTTTCTCTTCCACAACCGGAACAGGCTCCTGTTTTTTAACCACCTCTTTTTTCACTGCTGCAGCAGCATCGTCTTCTTTCTTCTTCTTTGCTTCCAGGCTCCCCTTAGGCAGATCAATCTGGTCGCTTTTTAATTTGGCCACTTTATCACTCTGGAATTCCTGTTGCAAAGCACGATACATATCCTCCGTCAGTTTTGACGTAGGTTTGAGATCGTCTTTGCTAAATCCCTTTCCTACCAAAAAGTCTACCAGCGTTTCTTTGCCGATGTTAAACTCTTTGGCTGCGGCCATTAATCTAAGTGTTGTTGTTTCTGCCATTCGTTATTGTAAGACAATTTTTTGTATTGTTCGCTGTTTGGATAAGCAAATTACTTGTAAAAAGTCATTTTGATCACATTCATTTTAATAGATATGTATGCAGGCCCGGTTCATGCCTCACGCATGCCCCTTTTGGCGGCCTTTACTTACAAATACCTTTGCTAATAACCAAACTGACTTTTCTGCTATCCTTTTTCAAATTCTTCGTTCAATATCCGGCGTACTTCATTGATGGTCTCTCTTTCCAGATCGGTTCTTCTTTCCAGTTCTTCAGCGGTGAGATCCAGCACACTGCGGGCTGTATCGCAACCGATGCGTTTAAACTCATCAATAACCCAGGTTTCAATTTCATCGCTGAATTCTTCCAGATCGATATCAAATTCCTGAGGTTCGCCTTCTGTATCGCGATAAACGTCGATGCTATAACCCGTTAATTCCTGTGCCAGCTTGATATTCACGCCTTTTTTACCGATCGCCAGCGACACCTGGTCAGGCTTTAGGTACACATTGGCCTGTTTTTTATCGTTATCAAGCTCCATGGTGGTGATCTTGGCCGGTGTTAACGAGCGTTGGATCAGCAATTGCACATTATTGGTCCAGTTTATAACATCAATATTCTCGTTTTTCAACTCACGTACGATCCCATGGATACGGCTACCTTTCATACCTACGCATGCCCCTACGGGATCAATACGATCGTCGTATGACTCTACTGCCACTTTGGCCCTTTCACCAGGTTCACGAACTATCTTTTTAATCACAATTAAACCATCAAATATTTCAGGCACCTCAATTTCAAGCAGTTTTGCCAGGAAAGAGGGAGAGGTACGGGATAAAATAATGACCGGAGAATTGTTTTTTAATTCTACTTTCTTTACAACGGCGCGGATATTTTCACCTTTCTTAAAATAGTCCTGCGGAATTTGCTCAGACTTAGGCAATATTAACTCATTCCCTTCTTCATCGAGCAATAAAATTTCTTTTTTCCAAACCTGGTAAACTTCGGCGCTTATTATTTCGCTTATCCGGTCGCCGTATTTTTTTACCAGTACGTTCTTTTTCAGATCACTAATACGGCTTGCCAGGGTTTGTTTGGCTGCCAGAATGGCCCGGCGGCCAAAGTCGAGGATATTAATTTCCTCATATATTTCTTCACCCACTTCAAAGTCGGGCTCAATTTTTACGGCATCACTGTAGGCAATTTCAGCCAGCGGGTCCATAACGGCTCCATCATCAACAATAGTCCTGCGGCGCATAATTTCCAGGTCACCTTTCTCTGCATTCACAATTACGTCAAAATTCTCGTCACTGCCATATTTTTTACGCAGCAGGGTTTTGAAAACATCTTCCACTACTTTCATCATGGTAGGGCGATCTATATTTTCCGCGTCCTTAAAATCTGCGAAGGCCTCTATCAGGTTAATGCTTGCCATATACAACAATTTTTTTCCGCCAGGGCGGATCTATTAAAATACTGTTTGAATTGTGGTTGATTTTATTTGATCAAATTGAAATTGGTGTTGTATCACCTCTTTCTTTTTATTCTTTCCTTTTGTTTCCTCTACCGTTATGGCTTCCTCGCTCACGTCGATCATTTTGCCGGCAACTTTAATACCGTCCTTCAGGATCACTTCTACCGACCGGCCTACATTTTTTTTGTATTGCCTGAGCATTTTAAGGGGTTCGTCAACGCCGGGAGAGGATACTTCAAGCGAAAAATTTCCATCTGGGTATAGATTTTCCTCTTCAATCCTTTTGTACAATGCCCGGTTCCAGGAGATACACTTTTCAATGGTCACTCCCTGATCGCCATCCAAAAAAAGTTTGACGTTATTGGTGGGTTTAACTTTAATCTCTACCAGGAAATACGCCGGATCATTGGCCAGCATATCCTGTAACATTTTTTCAATTGCCTGTACTGGTGTTTCCATGCTCTTACGGGAAATAAAGAAGGGAACGATTTCCGTTCCCTTTCTAATCATCATTTGCCTTGGCAAAGGTAAGGTAAATAGATAATTACTTCCAAAAACCCCTTTGTTAATTTTGAATAAATGAAAATTGAAGCAGGTGATGGCCATCAATTTTAAGAAGGAAAACCAAAAAAATGGCGCTTATGAACTTTCGGAATACTATACTTGTTGATTTGGTATAATTTTGCCAAGTTCCCGTATTGGATAAGGGTTTGTAGCCGCCAAAAATATATTCTTTAGGGCACCTTAACAGTATGATAGGTGCTGTATTTGTACCTTTAGTTTTTATAATATATGAGTATATCGCGTATTTTATTATGGATATTGCTGGCCTTCTTCATTTACAAATTTGTATTTGGATTCCTGGCCCCATTACTCAAAATGACGTGGCGGATGCGACGTCAAATAAAGGAATTTCAACGCCAGCAGCAACAGGACCCGTTGCAAAATAATACGGCTTCCAGCCAGCCATCTTCAACGAATAATGACACCGCTCCCAAGTCAAAAACAGGAGAATACATTGATTTTGAGGAAGTAAAAGAGAAATAAATACTAAATATTGAATGTCCAATGTTGAAGTGAAATGCAGGTGTTTTTATTTGGACATTCAGAATTCTACATTTAATATTCAATATTTTTACAATCCCAGGTCAAGAATTGTCTTGCCACCGGTGAGGTGAATGGCCTGCAACCCGGCCTGCCGGGCGCCTTCTATATTTACCAGAGCATCATCAATGAACAAGGTTTCTGCCGCTTCGATGTTACAGTCCTTTATAACATATTGAAAAGCCGCCACATCGGGTTTCCGCTGGTTGATGACATGCGAATAATAGGCTTTTTCAAAAAGATCATCCATGGCAGTGCCATATTCCTGCTGGTAACTTTTATGAAAAGCCTGCAGGTGAATAGCGTTGGTATTGCTGAATAAAAATAGCCGGTATTTATTTTTAAGTTGGTTCAGGAAATGTACCCGCTCTGCCGGAAAATCGAGCAGCATAACATTCCAGGCATCAATGATCTGATCGCTGGTGGTACCGGGATGCGCCAGCTGCCGGGCTTTTTCTACAAAATCCTCGTCAGTAATGGCGCCCGTTTCATAATCTTTGAAAAAAGATGCCGCATGGCCTATGCGAAACAGATCATCTATTTGCATAACGCCCAATTTGATAAATGCGTCGCGGGTTTGCGCCACATCCAGGTTTAATAAAACGCCGCCCAAATCGAATACAATGTTTTTCACAGGTGCCATTGATTGGTAATTTGGGCGCAAGTTACGGCTCAATTTTATTTAAGCAACCTGAAATTAACTTCCTTAACATCACGGCTGTTGGTGCCAATGAATAATTTAAACTCACCAGGCTCAGCCACGTATTTCAGATCGCTGTTATAAAACTTCAGGTCATTTACAGTAATAGTAAATTCTACTTTTATTGATTCATGGGCTTTAAGTAAGATCTTTTGAAATCCTTTCAACTCCTTTACCGGCCGGGTTACTGAACCCACCATATCCCTTATATACAGTTGTACGGTTTCTTCGCCTGCGATATCTCCTGTATTGGTTACCATGATGGATGCGGTTATCGACTGGCCGGTACGTAAAGTGGGCTGACTGAGTTTTATAGTATCGTAGGTAAAACTGGTATAGCTGAGTCCATAACCAAAGGGGTATAGTGGTTCATTTACAACATCCAGGTAATCGGATTTGAATTTGGGTGTACCGCCCTCAAAGGGCCGGCCGGTATTTTTATAATTATAGTACACGGGTATCTGCCCTACATTACGTGGAAAGGAGGTTGTGAGTTTGCCCGAAGGATTGTAATTACCAAACAACACATCGGCAATGGCGTTACCGGCTTCAGTTCCGGCAAACCAGGCCTCTACAAGGGCAGGCGCCTGTTCGTGCAGCCAGGGAATGGCAAGCGGACGCCCATTCATCAACACCACCACCACCGGTTTACCGGTTTTTACCAACGCTTCCACCAGTTTTCGCTGACTCCCGGGCAGGTCTAGGTCGGTGCGACTGGCCGATTCGCCCGACATTTCAGCCGCTTCGCCCACTACCACGACCACCACATCGGCTTTGCCGGCTATGTCAATAGCCTCCCGGATCAGGGTATCCGGTGATCGGGCTTCTATTTCTGTTGGCTTTGCAAATGGGCTTATCCGTTTGGCAAAGGAAGTATCGTCTGTTATGTTGGCGCCCTTTGCATACAGGAACTGTACACTGTTACCGGCTACATTTTGCAACCCCTGTTGAATGGTCACACTTTTTGTATTATCGCCCGAAACAGCCCAGGTTCCCAACATTTCTGAATGGTTATTGGCCAGCGGACCAATCAATGCAATTGTACCGGACTTTTTCAATGGCAATATTTTGCCTTCATTTTTTAACAGTACCATAGAACGTGTTGCTATTTCACGGGCAAATTGCCGGTTCTGTTCAGTCAATATTTCTTTCTCAGGCCGGGCGTCATTTACATATCGAAAAGGGTCCTGAAACAGACCGAGTTTATATTTCGCTTCCAGTATGCGCCGGCAGGCGTCATCAATTTGCTTTGGTGTTATCGTTCCGGCTTTTAGTGATTTTTGCAGGGTGGTCAAAAAACCTTCACCCACCATATCCATATCCAACCCGGCAGTAAGAGCCATAGCAGAAGATGTTTGCAAGTCACCCACTCCGTGTGCTATCATTTCATTTACGGCAGTATAATCTGACACCACAAATCCTTTAAAGCCCCATTGATTACGTAATAAATTGGTAAGCAGCCACCGGTTGCCAGTAGCCGGTATGCCATCAATTTCATTGAAAGAACTCATTACACTGCCCACGCCTGCATCCACCGCTGCCTTATAGGGTGGCAGGTATTCGTTGTACATGCGAATGCGGCTCATATCGGTGGTATTGTAATCGCGGCCGCCTTCGGCAGCCCCATATAATGCAAAGTGTTTTACGCAGGCCATTACGGTATTATCTTTCGACAGATCACTGCCCTGGTACCCCTTTACCATGGCCCGTGCAATTTTTGAACCCAGGAAAGGATCTTCGCCGGCGCCTTCCGCAATACGGCCCCAGCGCGGGTCACGGGCTATATCTACCATGGGTGAAAAAACCCAGCACAAACCATCGGCACTGGCTTCGATAGCGGCGATGCGGGCGCTGCGTTCAATCAGGGCCGTATCCCATGAACAGGAGATGCCCAGGGGAATAGGGAAAATGGTTTTATGGCCATGTATTACATCCAGACCAAATAACAAGGGTATGTGCAACCTGCTTTCATGTATGGCCAGGGACTGCGCCTTGCGTACTTTATCAGGACCAAAAATGCCAAACAATCCACCTACCCGTCCTTTACGGATATTATCTTCCACGCCCTTGCTTACCACCGAACCGGTAGGTACGCCCCAACCGGGTGTTACGAGGTTCAATTGACCGATCTTTTCTTCCAAAGTCATTTTACGCATGAGGTCGGCCACATACGTATTCATTTTAGCATCGGGGGTTTGTGCAGTTATCTGCAACAGAGAGAATAAGACAACGATCGTAAGAAATGTCCTGCGCATATGAATATTATTTTGAGTCTATATTTCAACATCTTTCCCCTTGGCTACGAAATCCGCCACCAAAGGGCTATTCTACTTTTATTACTTTACTCCTGGCCGACACCCCGTTTTCATTGATGGCTTCAATGGAAAAATAATAGGGTTTTTCTTTGTCCATGGCTTTGCAGTAATACTCATTGCTGCTATACACCATCACACAGTTATATAATTTATCAGGCGCTGTACCCATGTAAATATTGTAAGCATACGCATTATCTACCGGTGACCATTTTAGCCAACCATTGCGTTTGTCTTTTTCCGTTCTTAATACTATAAACTGCTTTACCGTATTGGGCTTGCTGCCATTACCGTTGCCAAATACCCGTAGCCCGCTTATAGCAAATTTGCCGCCGGGCATATGTATATTCTCCAGTTTTATAAACCGGGTTTGAACCGGATTTTCCAAATCGATATAGTCGTGCGGCACATCGGTTTTGTTGTTGCTTTTATCTACCAGTAACTTCCATTTTTTGCCGTCGGTACTGTGATAGAGTTTATATTGATGATAGGTTCCTTTGGTCTTGCCCAGAAAATTAACATCCTGATCGGCATAATTGATCTGAATGGCGCGTACGGTACTGATATTACCCAGATCGGTTTGAATCCATTCACCCCTGTCAGCTGTGGATGCGCTCCAATAGGTCTTTATATTTTCATCAACAGCAAAGTTTGCATAATAACTGGCCAGGGTAGATGAAACGGCAACGGGTTTGTTATAATTAAGAAGCATCCATCCGGTGAAGCCTCCGGCGGCCTCCCGGCTTTCCCGACTCGTGGGGGTAGAGGAAGAATCGCCGCCCAAATAATGCGGGTAATCGCCAAAAGCGGCATCCATGTACATTACATCGTCTTTATCAAAACCGGCAGGCCATAAACCAAGGCGACGTTCAAAGTTATTTTTCACTGAAATCGCAATGGTAGAGATATGCCACCAGTTGTTGTTTGGATCCTTGAACGTAGCCCCGTGACCGGCGCCGCGGACAAACCCACCGGGTTTGTAACTAAAGGGAAGTGATTGAGGCGTAAAAGGACCCAACGGATGATCGCCTACCACCACGCCATCGGCATATCCGCTGAACTCGGTACCGGGTGCACCGTACTGCAAATAATATTTCCCGTTATGTTTTGTCATCCAGGCCCCTTCAATAAACGGGTCTAAAAAGGTATTATCCTGGTATTCGCCAAAGCGCTGCCATCCGTACCGCCAGGGTTCCAGCAAATACATTTCCTTACGCGTTCCTATAGGCTTGAACGTTTTACGGTCAATTTCAATTCCGTACAAAGGATACCGGTTGCTGCTGCCGTTGTACATATATAACCTGCCATCGTCATCCGGGAAAAAATCGGGATCCCAGCCACCAATCTCAAAAGAGTCTACTGCTTCTTTCCATTCATTGGCTTTTGGATTGGTGCTCATCCATATGGGGAAATTGCTTGAGTAGGTTGATCCAAAAACAAGCAGTGTATCGCCCTGTACCCAAACAGCGGGCGCACAAAGTTCATCGTATACTTTGTGCCAGGGTTTCAGGAACAAACGGGAAATAAAATTCCAGTTACACAGGTCATTACTCCACCAGTAACCCCATTGGTTGGTGCTGAATAAATAATAATCTCCTTTATATACTACAATGACAGGATCGGCGGTAGCCCGGTGTTTACCCCATTCGGTAAAATTAGGGATGGGCGTGTAGCCATAATCGATGTTCATGGGATTGCAATAGGTACGATCATTAAAAGATGATCTTAGGGTGAGCCTCTCCTCCCGATAGCTTTCGGGATGTCGGAGAGACCCACCCTGATCATCTTTGCTTTGAGGGAACACCTGCGGAACTATGGCCGCTATATGAAAAACTATATAAATAAGTTTCTTGAACATGGGTAGTTGTTAAATGAAAACTTCGGGTGCGCTCACACTTCGACTACGCTCAGTGCGTTGACATATTCCTTCGACTACGCTCAGGACCTTACCCCGTTACTTAAAGTGCGGACTTGTAAATCCTAACTTTTTTAATCCTGCCTTTATTTCCGGGCAACTCATAAACAACTTCCATAATAAACCGCTGCGGTAATTTTCCATCATCACAACAATCGGGCCCTGATCAATAGCCAGGTAGCGTTGCGGAAACCAGTTGGCGGTTTTACTAAATGCGTCATAAAAGCCATAAGGTCCCCACAATTTATCTTCCATATCGTTATACCAGTGCCGCATAGCCTGCATAGAGAGTTGGGGTGTATAAGGAAAGGAGGATAAAGCCGCGGTTGGTGATATTACGCCCAGATCGGAATTCTTACCCGGCGCATGACCGGCATAACCCTTCACTGAATAACTGGCCGTAAGTCCCCAGTTATCCGGACCATACCCTCTAAAATATTTTGGGTTTTTTACACACCAGGTATAGTTGATCAACGTCTGGTTTTTATTTTCAGTCCAATAATCGGCATACCGGTCTTTTAACCCATGCGGATCGAGCCCCAGGTATGAATAGTGCGCCCAGAATAAGGGACCGCCATATGGGGAATCGCCCTGGTGATGTAATTGCAACGAATAATCAAACACGGAGCAGGGGGCAACGATCTGCCCATTCTCAGCCCAGCCCTCGTGATACACTTCAGGAGGAACGCCATGCGTAGGCGAAGCGGCCGCGAGCACATACATGATCAAACATTCATTATAACCACGTACCGGAAAATTCATTTCCCATTTATATTGAGGGCTCCAGTGCCAGTACAATACATTTTCACCATGCCGGTACCAATCGAACTCCACCTCACGCCACAATGTGTCAATACGGGCGGCTAAAACTTTTTCTGTTGAATCGCCTTTAATAAAGAATTGCCGGGCACAAAGCAGCCCCTGAATCATGAAAGAAGTTTCAACCAGGTCGCCGCCATTATCTTTACGGCTGAAAGGTTTCACCTTCCCTGTTTCGCCATTCCACCAATGAGGCCAGGCGCCATGAAAACGATCGGCGGTTTTCAGGAACTGAACTATTTTTTCGAGCCGCTCCCGGCCTTCGTCCCGTGTAATAAAACCACGATGAATTCCTACCAATAACGCCATTACGCCAAAACCACTACCGCCGCTGGTTACAATGTTCTGATCATTTTCAGGATATACATTATCAACATGGATGCGTTCCCTCGCCATACCACTGGTGGGTTCTGCCCCTTCCCAGAAATATTGAAATGTTTGTTGCTGAACGTCTGTAAATAGTTGTTCATCATCGGGAGAAAACTTTACCTCTGAGTTTACTGATTTTTGTGAATTGGAGCACCGGATCAATAAAATAGCAAATACAATCGTTATTACGGTTAACCTGTGGCGTATCATTTCGGCATTACGTTTGGTTTCGATACTAGTGAGGGTAAAGATTAATCCTTTAAGCATATGGTTTGATGGTTGGTCGCCGTGAGGCAACTTCCAACCATCAAACCCCCGATAATTACCGGGACCAGCAAACTATTCAATCAGGCTATAAATTCGGATTCAGATCTCTTTGAGCCGTTGGAACAGGCAGGTATTCCTTTCCGGCAGCAAAACCTGCAGGAGCCAATACCGTTGCAGCCTGACCGGTACGTATCAGATCATTATACCGTTCACCCCACCATTCGCAGGCAAATTCAGCACGACGTTCATCCAGTACCTGTTGTAAGTTAACTCCGGTTATAGGATTCAACTTTGCCCGCTGGCGAACCAGGTTAAAAGGCACATCCCCATTCTGCCCTTTGCGCACTTTTGCTTCGGCGTTCAATAACAAAACATCGGCATAACGAAGTATCCGCACATTATTATTGGTGCCATAATCTTTTCGCCCTGAAGGCATTTGATTACTTGGCAGGTAGGCCTTGCCCATAAAGCGGGTTTGCCCATTTGAATTACCATAAATATCGTCGCCGCTGGGCGTAGTAACAAAAGTGGTTTCTGTTGCACCAGTAAAAAGTATACTTGTTTTAAGGCGAACCGAATCATTGCGGGCATTGAAAAAATCAACAATTCCCTGTGTGGGGGACAAAAAACCCCAGCCGGCAATCGGGCTACCATGCTGGTTACCGCTAGGGCCCTGGAAATCCCAGAAGGCACCAGGTTTAACGTTGGTTCCCGTGCTTGTTCCAAAATCAGTGTACTGAAATTCAAGCAATGTTTCATTGCTTAATTTGCCGGGCAGCTTAAACAATTGATAAAAGTCGGAGAACAAACTGAACCTGTTGCTATTGATAATTTCGTTGGTGGAAGACAGCACAATATCCCAAAAAGGACTTCCATTGTCATTGCCTGCCGCATCGGCTGCAGCTTTGGCCTTAAGCAACAGGGCCGTATATTTTGTTACCGCTCCTATATGGGCCGACTGGTTCGGCCTGGCATCTTCAAGAAATGATATAGACGAATCCATTTGGCCAATGATCCATTGCCTTACTTCCAAAACAGTACTCTTACTTACAGTTATGAGACTTTGGTTGTCAGTTACAATAGGTACGTCTCCAAATACCCGCGAAGCCAGCATAAGGGCCCAGGCCCTCAGCACACGCACTTCCGCTTTGTATTGGTTATTCAGGGCTCTGTTCTGATTGTCGCCGTCAGGAATATTTTGGGCGAATTTGTTGAGCTCAATTAAGGCTTCGTTGCAAAATAACACCAGCCCGAAATGATCATTCCAGTAGTTATTATTTCCCCAGAAAGAAACCACGCCCGGGTTGGTGTTCTGGAAGTTCTTAATATCGGTGAGCGTTCCCTGGTCGTTGGGCGCCGAACCTTTGGCAACATCATCACCACGAACAGTACGTACACCTAAATCCATCCAGTGAACCAGTCCGGGGTTTTCACCGGATGCTGCTCTGTACATGCCAGACACCGGTGTATACATTAAGCTTAAATTGCTATAATCGATTATAGTGCTTCTGGGTTGATCTTCTACATCGCGGTCAAGGAACTTACTACATCCCGCTGCCTCAATCACTACTAAAAGAAGTAAAATGTTTTTTATAGTATTCATGATGCGAAGTATTAAAATTAATAAGTGATTCTTACGCCAATCGTATATACAGCCGTGGTAGGATATACATTGTTATCGTACCCTGTTCCCGAAATAACCGTAGCTGGCGTAACGGATGGCACGGCGGCCCTGTCTTTCGGCAATTGGTTAGGCGCTGTTACTTCAGGGGTCACTCCGCTGTACCTGGTCCAGATCAGTGGTCTGTCGGCAGTTGCATACAGCCTGACAGAAGGGCCATTGTCTTTTCCAATTTTGAAATTGTAACCAAGCTGTATATTCTGTAAGCGCAGGTACGATCCATTTTCTACATAAAATGAACTTGCATTGTTGTTCCACGAATTGGTAATAGCCTCGGCACTTGGGAACTTGTTGGTAGAACCTTGTCCAGTCCACAAACCTGTAATAAACTCTTCGTCCCCATTCATGTCAGGGAACTTTTGCCGGGTGGCTCTATTATAATTCAGAATTGAGTTGCCACTTACACCCTGGAAGAAAATGCTGAAGTCGAAATTTTTGTAATCGAGCGCCAATGTAAAACCGTAAGTGAGCGTAGGCAGGTAGTTGCCCAGATTTACCCTGTCCTCTGCATCGAGTACTTTATCTCCGTTCTGATCTACATATTTAAAATAACCTGGTTTTACATTGTTTGTCACAGCAATGGGATCAGCATCTATTTCCGCCTGGTTTTGATAAATACCTGCCACCTCATAACCGTAGAAGAAATTAAATGGCTCGCCTACTTCCGATAAGGTCGGAAATTCAGCAACGCCACCGGGTATATTTTTCAAATTCGGCAATTCCACCACTTCGTTCTTCAATGTGGTAAGGTTACCACCTATTCGGTAGCCAAGGTTACCGATCTTGTCGGCCCAGTTCAGATCAACTTCAATACCACTGTTATTTACCTTACCCCAGTTACCATATTGGCGTATACCCGTGAACGGCAAATTTCTTTCAAAAGCCAGCTTATCAGTTTGCCGGTGATAATAGTCAACAGACCCTTTCAGTCGTTTGTTCAACATAGAGAAATCAATACCACCATCCCACTCGGTCACTACTTCCCAATTAACGGAACCAAAAACAGGCTGTATACGATAACCTGGTTGTATAGCACCATTCGCTCCTGCTGTGCTACCGAAAACCCCGGAATATTCGTTACCTGTATTCACAATTGCATAGCCTGTACTGGGCGCTACATTATCGTTACCCAGTTTACCCCATGAACCGCGTAACTTCAACTGATCGAACAATTGTTGACCTTTCATAAACCCTTCTTCTGATATTACCCAGCCTACACCTATTGAAGGGAAGTAACCCCATTTATCCTGGTATTTTGAAGTACCGTCAGCACGGAATGTGGCAGTCAGTAAATACTTGCTGGCAAAATCATAACTGAGACGGCCGAACCACGATGCAGAGGTGTTTCTTACGCCTGTTTCATTATATCCATCGGATCGGCGGGTACCCTGGTCGGCATACCAGAATGTTTGTTGCGGAGGAACATCATCGCTTATCACCTGCATTGACCTGAAGCGCTCGTCACGCACCGACTGACCTAACAGCAATGTCCAGTGGTGACTTCCTTTACTGTCTTTATAGGTTATTAAATTATCCAGGATATAATTTTCTGTTCTGTTTTCAGTAGTTGTGAGCACTGATGCCTGCTGACGTTGAATGTTATCAACATAATATTGCGGCAGATAATTCTGGTTCAGGTTAGAACCGAACCGTTGACTGAGCTGTGTTCTGAACGACAATTTATTCTTCACGATATCAGCTTCCGCATACAACGTAGGCAACAGTTGAAAGCCTTTTGTTTTATCGTACCAGTAATTTGAAGCTGCTACCGGGTTGTTAAATACGCCGTTCGCAAAACCCAGTGTTGATGAGGATGTATATTTTTCAGGAGTTGCAAGTGTATTGGCTGGATCGAAAACCGGGTAAAGCGGTGAGGCCATATAAGCTAACGAGAAAGCCCCACTGTTAGGATTTCGCTGAATGAAGTTACTCAAATGTGTTGTAATACCCAGCTTTAACCAGTCGTAAGGTTTTGCCTCCAGTTGAAAACGGATGTTATATCTTTTATAATTGTTCTCAACCTCCAAAATTCCATCCTGGTACAGGTAATTTAAACCAAGTGTATAATTTACTTTACTCGCCCCACCTGCCAAATCGATGCTGTGGTTATGCATAATGGCAGAGCTCTTCATTATTTCATCGTACCAGTCGGTATTGGTTGAAGGGGTTAAACCCGAGCCGCCGAATTTAGATACTGACAAAGCAACCCTGGCGGTATCCGTTGCAGTGTGCTTCGCCAATTGCATAGCGGCATACTGGTTGGCGTTTGCCAGCTTGAATTCACCACTAGGTTTTTGCACACCGAAGTAACCATTATATGTTACCCGGGTCTTCATATTATATTTTCCTTTTTTGGTGGTGATGATCACAACGCCATTGGCGGCGCGTACACCATATATCGCGGCGGCTGAGGCATCTTTCAACACAGACATTTCACCAATATCATTGGTATTCAGGAAATCAATATTATCTACAAACATGCCATCAACCACGTACAGGGGATTGGTATTGTTGAATGAACCCACCCCCCTGATGCGAACGGTAGGCGAACCACCCGGCGTACCGTTGGTAACTACCTGTACCCCGGGCGCATTTCCTTGCAATGCCTGCATGGGGTTGGCTGTAGTCCTTTTATTCAGTTCTTCGGTATTAACAACACCTATTGGTGCTGTAAGGTCGCGACGAGTGCTGGTACCATACCCAATCACAACCACCTGCTGCAATGAGGATGCATCAGCCGCCTTCAAACTAACATCAATAGTAGCCCGACCATTAACAGGTGTTTCCTGGGTTTCGAATCCCAACGATGAGATCACCAGAATGGCGCTATCTGGCACTGTTAATGTATAATTTCCCGACCCATCGGTAGTTGTGCCAATGCTGGTATTTTTTACAACAACCGAGGCACCTGCAATAGGCTCCCCGGTAGTGCTGGTAATTCTACCTGTTACTTTGATATCAACAAATGCCGCCATGCCTGTTTTCAGAATAACCAGGTTATTAGCCATTAATTGGTACGACAAGCCAGTATTGTTGAGAATGCGCTTCAGCACATCCGTTACTTCGGCATTCACCATATTACATGTAATGCGCGGCGCATCAGTTACGAGGCTTTCGTTATATAGAAAGCGAAAATTGCTTTTCTTTTCAATAAATGATAAAGCTCTCTTTAACTGCGTTGATTGAAAATCAACACTGATCCTGTTCTGGGAAAAGCCACCGGCAGAAACATGAAGACAACTTAGTAGTATTATAGCAAATGAAAGCTTCATAATCCGGACGAACTTTAATAAAAGCGGGTCCCTGCCGAAACTCAGCAGAATTCCGTTTTTTTTCATACTTTGTTAATTGGAAGGTTAAATAATAGGTGTTTCCTGTGCATTAAACAGGAATCGCATTTCAGCCTGTATTTTACCTGGCGGAATCTCACTGCAATGAGGTTCCGCTTTCGTTTGCATGCTAGGAGCTATTGTTATTATTCATTTGGCAATCGTTTTGATTAAAGAATTTATCGTTCTATCGTTATTATATTACCCTGCATGGAATAATTAAAAGGCGCTGTTATGCTCATATAATCCAAAGCCTGTTGTATGGTTTCGTTTTCAAACACCCCAGTGAATCGCAATGCTTGTTTTTTTGAATCCCTGAACTGGATCTTAACATTATACCAGCGCTCCATTTTTTCGGCTACTTCTAAAAAAGATTCATTATCAAAAACAAGCTTGTTTTGTACCCAGGCTGTCTCTACCAATAAACTATCGGCAGTGGCATAGGTTAATTTGCTCAGCGAAACAAAAGGTTCTTTATTTGATGCCCCCGGTTTAGCATTAACCGATTGGCTCCCTTCTTCATTTATTACTACCAGTTTTTCATTGGGGTGCAGCGTTATCTTTTCATCGGGCCGGTTATGAATAAGCACTTCTACTTTGCCGTGTACCAGGCTGGTTTCTGTTTGTTTGTCGCCGGGATATGATTTCACATTAAAAGCAGTGCCCAGTACGCGTACATCAAGATGTTGGGTATGAATGATGAATGGGATTCTTTGATCTGTTTTTGGCGAAATAACGGTAGCCACTTCAAAAAACGCTTCTCCGCTCAGATCTACCTCACGTATGTCGCCGCCAAAATCCTTGTTATAGGTAAGAACACTACCGGCATTCAGCCAAACTTTAGAACCATCGGGCAGGGTTATCTTTGACTTAGAACCATTGCGGGTACTCACTTCATTTTTTTCGCCGGTATGGCCGGCCACAAAAGGGCGGGATGCAGTTGTTCGTTTTGTAACGGAAGTATACCAAAATATACTGGCTATCATCAATACAGCCGCTGCCATACTAATGAATAATAAAGTTTTTCGGGAACGTCTTTGTGTACGAGGAAGGTCTGGTTGGTGTTCGGGATCTGCGGATTGGTCCCAATCAACGCCTGCTTCTTTTAATCTATTGATGTGACGGTTGAATACATCCTCTACCTCATTGGTTGCAGGCGCCTGCAGGTTCCATAAGTCAGTTATATTTTGAAGGGCATAATGCATGTCAGGGTCGCTACGCAGCAGTCCTTCCAATTCATTCAATTCTTCGGCACTTGCCTCACCAGCTAGTTTTTTGCCAACTAAAAACCAGGTTCTGTCCTTGCTCATGTGTATAATAGATAGTATATACACATAAGGACACTACTATAAAAAGCATACCCCCAAACGCTGAAAAGATTTTTTACATTGGCAGCCCGTCAAAACCTGCTTATTTTCCATGCTGGGAAATTTGCTGCCCGAATGCCTGTTTACGAAGACAGTGTGGTGCGAATATCAAAATGAATGGCCAGTCCGATCTTTCGAAGGGCAATAGCCATTTGATTTTCAACGGTTTTTATGGATAACTGCAGCAATTCCGCCACCTCCCGGTATTTCAAACTGTCTTCTTTAATTAATTTAAAAATAAGCTGGCAACGGGGCGGCAGGTCGTTGATGGCTTTTTGAACCCGGTTCATCATTTCGGCGGTCAGCATGAGTTTTTCAGGATTGAAATAGATGCTTTGCAGCTGTACGAAGTATTGTTCAGGTTGAAGGAAAACCTTCTTTTGGGAGCGGAGGTGGTTGAGGGCTCCGTTTTTGGTGCTGACAAACAGGTATAATTTAAGGTTATGGATGCGATGGAGGCCGGCTCTTTTTTTCCACACCTTTATAAATACGTCAGAAACGATTTCTTCGGCTACTTCAGGCGAGCGGACAAACGAAACAGCAAATTGCTGGAGCGATTTATAGAACAGGGCAAATAATTCCTTATAGGCGGGTTGATCGTCATAAAGCGCAATGCGCTGTTGCAGTTCTTGTATTTGAGGGCTGGCATGCATAATAAAAAACCGCTAATCGTCAGGTAGAAAGACCAAACTGGTCAGTTTAAAGCTGCTGCACAAGGTAATTTAAAAAATTAAATGAGATTTCTGCGTGGTACTGAATGAATTTTTCTAATTTTGCTGCTCTTTGAAACGAAAAGCTCTTTAATTCAAGATATTTACTGCTCACGCAGTTGGACCCTTAGCTCAGACGGTTAGAGCATCTGACTCATAATCAGAGGGTCGCTGGTTCGATCCCAGCAGGGTCCACACAGTTCTTATTTCATCGTTGGCTTTCACTCCAAATAATTATCGGGAGGGTTAGAGTATCCCCTACACAGGTCGCCAGATTCATTGGTCGATCGAAAGAGGGTTTCTGTAGAGCTTATTTTCTGGTTTGACGTATCGCTTTCCGATAGAAACAGAAGCGGTCCGCAACAAAGTCAACCATCACCTCATTATGCCCATGGCAGTGCCCTGGGCTTTTTTGTAACCTTAACCTTTCATTAACCCTGTGAAAGATACTTTTGACAATCATTTGAGAACAGTATGAAAAAATTGATTACGCTTTCCCTCGCATTGGCATTTGTATTTTCGTTATTTGCACAGGATTCGACCATAGCAGCAAAACCAAAGAAAAAGGATTGGAGCAAGATCAATCTCTCCAACCGCCCTAATGATCACTTCATGATTCAAATAGGGTATAATGGATGGGCATCCATGCCAGATACTATT
>DASUVL010000165.1:0-6058 GCA_036379015.1 Niastella sp. | reverse complement strand
ACATAAGTACCTGTAGTATTTACTGTAGCAACAATTATTAAATTGGCAGTTTCCCCTTTTGCCAGGGTAAAACCGCTCCAGATACCTGAGCCATAAGCGCCCCTGGTTGCACTGGCCGAAATAAAAGTATAGCCCGATGGCAAGGCATTACTTACACTGATGTCAGTAGCTCCATCAGGCCCGTCATTGCCCGCTATCAGGGTAAACGTGACGTTAGTGCCAATAGCCGGCGTATTCTTATCTACACTTATACTAATTTTTCGATCGCTGCTCACTGCAGGAACCGGCGTTGTCCCTTTTTTACAGCCTGCTATTATTGACGGTAATGTCGTTACAGCAATTATAAGTATCAGGGGCATCTTATTCATGCCACAATGTTGGGGATATCTGTCCTTTCACACAACATATAACGATTAATCGGGGGTGATCGCTGATTAAGCGGTCGTTCTGGAGAATAACAAAGGATAAATTCTACACTAAAATTGGATCATAAATTCTGTTCTTCCTGTCGCCGGCGTTTTCAGCGAGCATTGAAAGCCGTGTTTGAGCAACACTTCTTTCACTAACGTAAGGCCAATGCCCTGTCCATCTTTCTTAGTGCTGAAAAAAGGACTGAATAGTTGATCGGCTATTGAATCAGGTATGCCGGTACCAGAATCAACAATGATCAATTGTTTATTAACGGGGTTAGTGATAAACAAAATGCTTCCGGCTCCTTCTATCGCTTCTATGGCATTCTTAATAATATTTATCAGCACCTGCTCCATTTGCTGCCAATCGGCGTAAATAAAAAAACTGGTTTCCGGAATCTGGAATTGAAATTGTATTTTCTTTTCCCCTGCTTTCATTTCCATCAGCTGCGCAACATGACGAACCAGCCGGTGACAATCAATTTCTTTGCAGCATGGCTCCGGCAGCCTCACTACATCGGCGAAATTTCGCATAAACTGGTTCAGGTTATAATTCCGGTCAATAGCCACCTGCAATGCATTTTGCAATGACAGGTCATTGCTATCGCTCATTAACTCCTGTGATTTTAAAATGGCCTGCAGAATAGAATTAACCGGACCAATGGTATTATTCACTTCATGCGCCATCATACGGATCACCTGGCCATACGTTTTCCTTTCTGCTGCCAGTATTTCTGCTGTCAGCTCTTCAATCATGATAAAATACCTTGGAAAACCCCGGTCAATAAAATGCGATTTCTGCAATTTATAGGTATTAATGCCATTCCAGGTAACGGTTTTTGATTCTCCGGATCTTAATTGCATGATCTGTTCCATTACGGGATGGCTCAATGTATAAACAAACCGGCCCTTTATCTCTTTTTCTTCAACACCCAGCAGTTGTATTGCTTTCGGATTGATCTGTTGCACCATTTCATCATAGTCAAGTATGAGTATGCCGGTGGGCGATGTATCTACCAGTTTTTTCAGGAACAGGTGCTGTTGCTCCTGTGCGGTACGTTCCTTTCTTAGTTCATCTATCATTTGATTATACACGTCAATCAACTGATCCATTTCATATTTGCCGGTAGCAGCAAACCGTACATTAAAATCCCTGGCCTTAATAGCCTCAATTCCCTGCAATAATAATTTTAATGGTTGGATCAGCTGCCTGTATAAATTCCAGGATAACCATAAAGAGAAGAGGATAATGACTTCGGCGACAATAAAAAATATTCTGTTTTCCCTGAAAATAAAAAATGACAACACCAGGGTAACCAGGTGCACAATAATAACAAACAACAGGTATTTAGTCCGCAGCTTCATCGTAAGGTATGTCGTATTTATCTAATCGCCGGTATAAGGCGCTCCTGGTTAAGCCTAACGACCGTGCAGCTTTGGATATTTTATTACTATGAAATTCCATCGCTTTTTTAATCATCAGCACTTCCATTTCTTCCAATGTCAATTCGCCTACTTCAGGCAATTGCATTCCTGGCTTTTTGCGTGAAGTTAATTCCAGCTGTGACCCGAAATCTGCCGTGTTCAACATCTCCTTGTTGCTAACCAGTATGGTGCGTTCAACCAGGTTTTTTAATTGCCTGATATTTCCGGGCAATGGTAATTGCGTCAGCCACTTCAGGGCTTCCTGGCTCACTGATAAGGAAGGCCGTTTGTAAATTTCTTTCAAATTGTTTACAAAAAAATCAACCAGCAGGGGAATGTCTTTCGGCCTTTCCCGCAAGGGCGGCAGTTTAACGCTGATGAGATTAATTCTATACATAAGGTCTTCCCGAAAAATTCCTTTACCAACCATTTCTTCCAGATTGCGGTTGGTGGCGCAAATAACGCGAACGTCCACTGTTTTTGTACGGCTGCTACCTAATACTTCATAGGTGCGGTCCTGCAATACCCTTAGCAATTTTACCTGGCTGCCGGCATCCAAATCGCCTATCTCATCTAAAAAAATGGTTCCCTTATTAGCCATTTCAAAACGCCCAGCCCGGTCACTTCGCGCATCTGTGAAAGCGCCTCTTACATGACCAAACATTTCACTTTCAAAAAGCGACGTGGAAATTCCGCCCAGGTTTACTTTGATAAAAGGTTTGTTGCTGCGAAGGCTGTTTTGATGAATGGCTTCAGCAATCAGTTCTTTTCCTGTTCCGCTTTCACCCATGATCAGAACAGATGCATCAGTGGCGGCTACCCGCCCAATAGTTTCCAGGATATTCAGCATACCCGGATCTTCGCCTATAATGTGTTGAAAATTGTACAGGCTATCTATCTTTTTTCTTCCAAGCTGTTCCGCTTTTTTCTCCTGCAGGTTTAACAGCGTTCGAATGCTCTGTAACAGGTGATCGTTGTTCCAGGGTTTGTTGATGAAATCACTGGCCCCCAGTTTCATTCCCTGCACAGCCAGTTCAATGGTGGCCCAGCCGGTAATGAGGATGATGGGAATAGCCCGATGCCTACCTTTTATTTCGGTAAGTAATTGCATACCTTCTACACCTGATGTGCCAATGGAAAAATTAAGGTCCAGGATGATCAGTGAAACAGGTTGCGTTTCCAGCACCTGCAAAGCGGCTGCAGGCGCATCAACAGCAATCACCTGGTAGCCTTCTTTTTGTAGCAGGAACTGCAAAGAAGCCCTTACGGCTATATCGTCATCAATTATCAGTATCATTTTTTTTCAATCAATGGGGAAAGATACAATGCTCCTTCGACTTTCCGCAGAAGGGCCTCAGGACTTATTCTTCATGTAATGCAACAGCCGGATAAATGGCAGCCGCCTGACGGCAGGGATATAATGCACACAGCAGCACCAGCAAATAAATGAACCCGATTGCTAAAACCTGCGCTGTTATATATACGCCCGCCGGCAGATGAAATACGTTTAACAAAGGGAATTGAATAGCAAAAAATGACCCTGTTATCAATGACAGGGTGGCCAGGATCAATGCCTCCCCTACCAATTGCCCCGAAACCGACCTTCCAGAAGCCCCCACTGCCCTGCGCAAGCCTATTTCTGTTTTTCTTTTATTAATGTTGTACCAAAGCACGCCAAATAAGCCGAGGGCTACATTAATGATCAAAAAACCGGCAACAATTAAAAGTACGATCATTGGCACTAAATAGAAATTATTCATATTTTTTCGCCTGCTGGCAAGATGTTCAATTTCGATGTTTGCATTTTTCATGTAGCCGGCAATGGTCTTATATAGTTGGCCTTCAAAGGCAGCATCTGCATTGGGTGTAACCTGTATCAGTATTTTATCAAGCCAATGAAAGGAGGCAGTATCTATCCTGCTATAAAATCCGATTCCTGAAATTGAATAATCGCCATAGTACTTCATGTCTTCCACCACGCCAATAACCTGTTTACTGTTTTTATCATCAACATCACCAATCAGTTTACCTACTGCCGTGTTATTTCCAAAAAGCTTTTCTTTTAACCTGGCATTTATAACAATGGAACGATATTTTGCAGCAATATCCTGTTTACCAAACCAGCGCCCTTCCAATACTTTCATATTTAACACAGCCGCATACCTATCTTCCACAGTATACATCTCAACACCACCGATATTTTTTTTATTGTAGTTCAAACCGGTTTGCATACTGTTTTGTACAAATGGAATATTGCTACTGGTAAAACTGATCTCCTTTACCTGTGGTATCGATGTAAGGGTTCTTCTCAGCGTTTCGTAAAACAGGGAAAGCGAGTCATTATTATCAGTCCTTACCGTGTTATTATAACTAACTACCCATACGTTTTCATGCTCAAACCCCATTGGTTTATTATAATTGCGATAATAATATACGATCAGCGTACATACAGCAAATACAACCAGGAAGGAAACCAGCATCTCAGCCATTAATAAAAAATTCTGTTTTCTTTTATTCCAGATCAGTTTAAATAAATGTGTAAACATACTTGTTGAATTAAGAATGAATGGATGCTATGACGCTTTTAAGGCAGTTACCACATTTAACCTCGACATTCGCCAGGCGGGGTACACACCTGATACCAGGCCAAAGATCAAACAGGTTAACAGGGCTATCGATAATACCGTAAAATTCAGCGACAGATCAAGGTGAGGAATAAGGTTGGCGCTATTCAGGATCTGAATAATTACAAAAGATAGTATAACGCCAATAAGGCCCCCAAACAGCGTAAGGATACAATTTTCCACAATAAACTGGTATACCAGTGTTTTGGAGGAGGCCCCAAATGCTTTACGCACGCCAATCTCGGACGAACGTTCCATAATACGGGTAATATTGATGTTAACCAGGTTCAGTGTGGGCAACAACATGACCAGCAGGGTAAATATTGCTATGGCGGCAAGCGCAATTGCCATACCCGACGTTTTTTCATTGCCCGTTCTCACATAACCGGTAATAAAGGTGTCGGCATAGCTGTTTATTTGATCAAATTCCTTACTGCTCATCGGCAACCGGCGCACCATCTGTTCATATTCTTTCTGCATTTTGGGCACATCCGACCTGGAGGCTGCCAGTAATATACCGTAATAATCTCCCCGGTAACCCTGACTATTATAATCTGTTTTTGAAATGGTATAGGGCAGGTAAATATCGCTATACATCATGTAGGTGGTTACAGGCACATTCTTTACCACGCCGCATATCCGGTATTGTTCATTGCCGGCCTCCATATATTTGCCTGTAACGGAGGGTATATCGCCAAAATATTTCTTTTTAATATCTTCTGATATTACGGTAACATGTTCGCCATTAGCTATTTGTTGTTTGGTAAAAGGCTTGCCTTCCAAAAAATCATATTCCATTACCTCCCAGTAAGCAGCATTGGTATATTTATAATTGATCGCTATCTTTTTATTGTTTACATAAGCGTTCGTGACCCTGGACGCAGATGAAACAGCTATTTGAACGGGTGTTTTTAAACTACCCGCATAATGAGTAAGGAAATAGAATGACGGCCCGCCTCCATTCATTGAATTTTTACCCCTCTCTTCCATCGTATTAACATATAGCGATCTGTCTCTTTTTCTATCCGGGTAATTGTCATTAACTACTTTATCAATAAACGCAGTTAATACCATCAGTATGCTCAACGTAAAACTGATGCCGAATAAGCTGATGAATGTAAAGAATTTTCTTCTTCGCAAAACCGCCAGGGCAATTTTAAAATAATTTGTAAGCATAATATTTTGTTTTTGTCTGGTGATTATTGCACTTGCGATCCGTCGAACAGGCGTACCAGCCGGTGTGTTTTCCTGGCCATGTTTTCATCGTGTGTAACCATTACAATGGTAGTGCCTGCTGTTTTATTCAATTGAATAAGAATTTCCATCACCTCATTACCCATACCGCTATCGAGGTTTCCGGTTGGTTCATCGGCCAAAATAATTTCGGGTGTACCTACAATGGCCCTTGCAATGGCAACACGTTGCTTTTGACCGCCAGACAACTGGGTTGGAAAATGTTTTACCCGGTTACCCAATCCAACTTTTTCCAATGCCGCCAAAGCCAGTTTTTTTCTTTCGCCGGCAGTGCCCTGCCTGTAAAGCAGTGGCAGTTCTACATTATCCACCACTTTCAGATCGTTGATCAAATGATAACTTTGG
>DASUVL010000164.1:0-9999 GCA_036379015.1 Niastella sp. | reverse complement strand
TTTTTCCATTGCGCAGCAATATGGGTAAGTGTAACAGGCAATGCTAAAAATTCGGTAGTTGCAATAAAATAAGGCAACTGTTCTGTCAAACTATAATAAACGATACCGGCGCCCGCGCCGTTGCTGATCATACTGACATAATAGCCAATGTTCTCCGTGCTATGAAGCGTCATGGGAGCAGCCCAGGTTATGCCGCCGGCATCTGTGGCCCGTACAAATTTCAGATCGTTGGCAGAGGCATCTAAATAGGCTATAGCCGGATTACCATTCACCATTTGTAAGGAAGCGTACTGACCTACATTACCATTTGCATCAATTGTCAACGGTATACCCCAGCCCGTTCCGCTGGCATCTGTGGCCCGTACAAATTTCAGGTCCTGATTGGCTACATCAACATAAGCAATAGCCGGATATCCATCAATGATCTGCAGCGATGTATAAGCGCCAACATTAGTCCCGGCGCCATCCAATGTTATGGCTGCGCCCCAGGTTGTGCCATTGGCATCCAATGCTCTTATAAACTTCAGGCCGCCATTGGTTGGATCGTAATAGGAAATAGCCGGGTTACCATTTACAATCTGAAAGGAAACATTGGTTCCAGTGCTACCCACCGGCTCATTCAGCGTTAGTGGGGCGCCCCAACCGGTACCATCGGCATCCGTTGCCCGCACATATTTCAGACGGCTATTGGAACCATCATAATAAGCAATAGCCGGGTTACCATTTACAACCTGAAGGGCAGTATATGTGCCCACGTTATCTCCTGTTGCCCCATCCAGTGTTTGTGGCGTTCCCCAGGCAGTACCATCGGAATTGGTCGCCCGCACAAATTGCAGATCACGGCTTGTAGAATTATAATAGGCCACAGCCGGATGGTTGTTTACCATCTTAAGCGAACTATACCTGCCAACATTAGCGGTTGCTCCGTCCAGTGTTTGCGGGGTTCCCCAGGCAGTTCCTGCACGATTGGTTGCCCGAACAAACTTCAGGTCGAAGTTGGTGGCGTCATAATAGCTAAAGGCGGGGTTACCGCTTACTATTTCCAGCGAATTATGCAAACCCTCGCTTCCTTTTGCATCAAATGATTGAGGTGCATTCCATGTAATACCATTCGCATCAGCAGCCCGTACAAATTTCACATTTTCATCGGAGCTGCTATAATAGGCTATTGCCGGAAAACCATTTACAACCTGGAGAGAATTAGGCCAGCCAACATTTCCTGCATCGAGCGTTTGTTCGGGTCCCCAGGCAGAACCAGACGCATCGGTAGCACGAATATAATTCAGGCGTCCGGCCCAGGGAACATTATAGGCTATTGCCGGAAAACCATTTACGATCTGTAAAGATGCTACACCGCCATCCGACACTGCCGAAAGCGCTTGTGGTGTGCCCCAGACTATTCCGTCTATATCAGTGGCCCTAATAAATTTCAACACATTATAAGTGTCATAATAAGCGATGGCGGGTGCTCCATTTACAATTTGAAGGATGGCTGGTTGAGAATAAACATCATCTCCAGTCACCGTTTGTGGCGCGCCCCAGGCAGTACCATTGGCATCCGTTGCCCGTACAAACTTCATTCTGATATTGTCACTATCAAAATAAACGATTGCCGGGTTACCATTTACGACATATAGCGATGCATCCTGGCCAACACTTCCTGTTGCATCTATAGTTTGCGGGGCCTCCCATGTTGTACCATTGGCATCTGTTGCGCGCACAAATCTGAGGTCCTCATTAGCAACATCATAATAAGTGATCGCCGGGTTGCCATTCACCACCTGAAGCGAGGTGGTATACTGGCCAACATTTCCTGTTGCATCTATAGATTGCGGGGCGCCCCAGGTTGAGCCATTGGCATCTGTTGCCCGCACAAACCTGAGGGTGTTGCCACTGGCATCAAAATAGGTAACCGCCGGATTACCATTCACTATCTGAAGTGAAAGACAGGTCCCAACCACGCCTGTAATATCCAGCGTAACACCAGATCCCCAGGTTATGCCATTGGCATCCAGAGCGCGCACATAATACAGGGACGTCCTGTTATTATCATAGAAACACATGGCCGGGTTGCCGTTCACTACCATCATTTTAGTGTAGCTACCAATACTTCCACCCGTGCCTGGAAAAGGATTGAGTGCTGGTATTGGCGTACCAAAAGTTTGCGTGTAACCGGTTTGCGTCAGGAAAAGTAAAAGAAAGAAGAACAATGCCCGGATGGGCGTGTTTGCTTTGGTCATTAATAAGTATGGATTTTTGGTTAAACAGTAAAATCACCGCAATAACTTTCTATTTACAGATATTCATTACGGTGATCAGCGGGCGAATGTAATCGCATGGATCGGGAAATGCAAACAGTTCGGGGAATAATTGTAAACTTTCCCTTTCAGGATAATTTTACCACCAACGGGAATTAATAAATTTTAATATAATGCTGCTCGAATATTGAGCGACGCATGTCAAAAAAAAAAAAGGAAAGGAATAAAAATCCCCTTCCGTATTCTACCATTTGAATATTAGAATTCAAATATGATCAGTTCGTTTAATATTACCTGATTAGGTTAAAGCTTCCTTTTTTTGTTATAGTACCATTGTTGGTTAATCGAATTGAAGCAACGTATACATAAACACCAATCGGTTGTGGCTTACCCTGGTAAGTACCATCCCACCCAGCTGCAGCATCGGTAGTTTCAAAAACCTTGGTACCCCATTGATTGAATACCATTAAATGCATGGTTTTAATAACGTTGCTGTATACCTTAAACACATCGTTTTGCCCATTGGCATTTGGTGTAAATGTGTTCGGAATAAATATCTGGTCAGTGATCGTTTGGCCTTTTACACGTTGTGAAACTGCCGGCGGGCAGTCCCATCTTGTCCCAAGCGCTTGTACAATCAACCCCGTAGTATCGTTACCTTTTAAATCGGTTACGGTATGGGTAGTGCCCGTTGGTCCCGACGACGGAGTGGCCCAGTAAATACCATTGCGCGAAACCAGATAGCCTTTTGCATTGGCAACGGGCGTCCATGCAAAACGAATGACATTTATACCTATTGAATCTAGAGTGAGCACCGGCGTATTGAGCGGGTAACAAATAGTGAATTCATAGGCGCCCATATCGGGTTTTGTGGTGCTTCGGATGCTATCATTAATATCAACAGGAATACCTACGGGGATACCTTTGTTCTCGAAGGGTATATATCCGGGTATGAAATCGCCACCGCGTGCATATACATATAACGGATCAAGGTTGATGGAATTGGAATCTTTTCTAACCGCCAGCCAATCCCCCAATTGGGCATAGTTTTTACCGCCCATAGAACCGGTATAGCTGAGGCCGGTTGTTGCCTTTATTAAATAATTATTGTAATCCGACTTAAGGGCACTGTCGTTTCCATTAATAAAAATACATGTCCTTGTTCCAAGCCCACCTCTTTTAATGGTAATGCAGTTGTTCTTAAACTCTGCGCCAACAGACAGGTTGCCCAATAAACTAAAGCCATTTGTTATGGCGCCGGAACCGGGAGTGCCAAGGGAATCATCGAGGGACACGGTATTATGGTATACCTTCAGATAATTTGAACTTTTGGAATAAATACCGTGTTGCCTGCCTCCGCCTCCAAAATTATACAGCAGGTTATTGCAAACGGTGTTGGGAAAAGCTGACATGCCGGCCACTACCTCGAAATGAATACCGTGTGTTTCCAGCGTGGCCGTTTGATCGTTATTCAATAAATTATGCACTTTATTTCTTGAAATTTGCATTCCATGAGGCGAAACGCCTTTAACGTAAATACCATTGAAACTGGTGAAAACAGTACGGGTGGGCTGGCTGATGTCATTACTATCTACCAGCATTTTGGCAACGCCATCGAGATAAATGCCATAGGCATAATTATCCGTTATTTTATTACCTGTAAAGGTGTTACCTAAAGGAATATACGAAAGTGAACGGGATGTACAGGTTATACCATAATAACCGCCAGTGATGGTGTTGTTGGCAATGGTATTGCTATCGCAGAATGAAAACTTGCTGATATCCGCCGCACTATTTGTACTATTATTTATTACTATGCCTGCAAAACCATTAGTAGTTACATTGGCGTCAAGTGTTATGCTGCAATTCTTTATTGTATTATGATCGGCATCGCCCATTAATTGTACGCCGTAACCGAATGATGCGCCTGTTACTTTTATGTGTAAGCTGTCAATGGTAACATAGTCGATGCCATTCAGCTTTATTACGGCTCTTTCATTGTTGTCGGTTGCCGCAAATGCAAGCGTATCGCCGTTGCATTTAAACGTAACGGTTTGTGCAGGCGAGGTACTGATGGCAGGCAAAATTAACTGCTCATTATAGGGGCCTGTGTTTGGCGCCACATTAAATACTACCGGCCCGGTAATGCCACATTGCATGGCCAGTGCGGCATCGCTAAACGAGTTAAAATTGATACTGCCGGTAGGCTGGGTTGAATTAATGGTATAGGTGCCACCGGGCAATTTCGTATGAATGATCACCCGGATGGGAGCAGAATACATGGTATTGCCAAGACAGGTTACTGCAGCCCGGTAATATGTTGTAGTAGCGGGCAATACTTCCGTAGCTGGATAGGCAAGGCCGCTACTGATGTCAGTATAGGTGCCGTTTACCGAGGTAGCGCTTTGCCATGTATAGGTTTGCCCCACACCCCAGGAGTTGCCTTTTAAGCCTAAAGATATTTGAGGGCCGTAACATAAAACCGAATCGGGCAATACATTGGTGATGCCGGGTTTAACCGGGGTTTGACACGCTGGTGTTACAAATTCATAACAGCCCGGATCGGGATTAAGCGAACTACGAGTAGCGCCTGTGATGTCGGTAGTTATGTTTACATACAACGCCATATTATCTATAGGTTGTGCCCTGGGAACAAAATTGAAAGCTGCCAGGTCAGTATATTGAGGATCCTCGTACACGGAGAAATAATCAAGGCCGGTTGCCTTTTGCCAGGCGGGCAATGAATCCAGGTCCTGGTTGCCCAGTTTACCTACCTTATTTGTATTAGAGGTAGAGCCCGAGACTGTAAAAACATTCCGGTTACTGTTAAAACGCGTCATCATTTTCACAAGTACAATACCATAGTTCCAGTCGCTGGTTCGCCTCGATATGGTAATGATATTATTCAATACATTCACATCACTAACATCTTCAAAATAAAATCCGTTGGCCTCCCGGCCCAAAATATTCTGATCGTTGAGTGAAATGGTATTATGGTAAATATTAAAATAGGAAGCCGGGGCAAAACGCGACGCTATTCCATACTCTCTTCCCCTTGAGCTAAAATCGTATATAAGATTGCTTGCGAACACGTTTACATTTCCGGCAGCGCATTGGGCCGAATTCAAAATACCATAAATAAAGCATCCCGTTATTGTACTACTTATATGAAAATTGTGAATTTTGTTATTGATCACTTTCACATTCTGGTCAAATAAGTTCAGGTAAACACCCGCTACGGCCGAAGTGGCATTCGGCCCGCCTTGCAGGTCATTGCCGTCTACAATGGTACCATCATTATAATACAGTTGAATACAGTTATTGTATGAATTTGAAATAGTATTGTTTAAAATTTTATTCCCCAGCATTAATACAGGTGCGCCTGAGGCCGGTACGCTGCTTAGCGTAACGCCTGCCGCCCCGCCCGAAATGGTATTATTCGCGATCACGTTGTTATCGCAATTGCTGGTACCTGCCGAAGTGGAATAGCCATTGTTGCCATTAATTACAATACCTTCATTATTGCCAGGTGTAGTAAGATTTGTAGGTAGAACGATGTTACAATTCCTGATAACATTATTGTCGGAGTTATTTAACAAATGAAATCCATTTCCATACTGCCCGGCTGCCTGTGGGGTAATTCTGAGGTTATCAAAAGTTACATAACTGATGTTATCAAGTTTTACCCCGGCCCGGCTACTGCTGTTGTTCGAAGTAAATGAAAGCGTTACGCCGTTACAATTGAAAGTGAGGGTATTTGTAGCAGTTGTGCCGATAGTATTAGCGAGATAAACCTGCTCATTATACGGACCTGTACCTGCCGCTACATTAAATACAATGGGGCCATTTAGTCCGGATTGTAAGTAAGCAACTGCATCATTAAAAGATTGAAAATTGGTACCGCCGGTGGGTAACGTGGAATTAATAGTGTAGGTACCCGACACCTGAGCGTGTGCTGCATAATAGAAAGAAAATTGAAAGCAAACGAAAAGCAGCAATAGTTTATTAAATATTTGCACGCGCAAAATTCTTCGCATAGCAGATTAATGGATTTTATATTTCGTCACCACGTATTCATATGCAAAACGGCGACTATGCTGTTATATTGCGCCGGTTTATAATATGTACTAAAGGAAAAACCCTTATTTAAAAAAGAAAGGGATGAATCTTCTTCAAGAGTTCATCCCTTTTTATAATCATTTTGTTAAAACCATTCTTTTAAGGAAAACATCATTATCCGAAAGCACTTTTATAGTATATACGCCTCTTGCCCATGAATCAAGATCGTTCATTTTGATGGTTGAATAACCTTTCTGAACATGGGTGTTTGTTGTTCTCATCAGATTTCCGGAAACGTCATAAATAAACACCTGCACATTTTGTTCGGTATTCGAAGAGATATTGATTTGCATCAGGTTCCGTACGGGGTTAGGCGACAATGTAACAGTGGATATACCATTTGTAAATAATGATATTTTGGCCACTTTACTATATTGCGTAGTACCGTCGGTGCCGGTTATTTTAATTCGATAATAAACATTGGAAGCTTTTATACCAAATACGTCATCTGTAGCCTTATAACCGGCAAACTGTGATGTGGTATTAACCGCATCCACTGTTCCCGCAAACGTAAAATGCACCCCATCGGTACTTCTTTCAATGGTAAAATATTTTACGTCCTTATTTGCAGTTACCGACCAGTCCAGATTAACCAAACCGTTATTGAGCAATCCGTTAAAATTGATTTTGTTATTGGCCAATACGATACAGTTTGGATCATAAACTATGGTGGCGCTGTCAGTGGAATAGAGCGGGCAACCGGCGTCCAAAGTTTGCACTACCCTATAAGTACCCGGTTGGTTCACAGTGATATAGCTTGTATCGGAACGACCTACAATTTGTCCATCGGGCGTCGTCCAGGAATACGTTGAAGTGGAATAAGGATCAACAACCCATATATTGCTAACGCCTGCATTACCGCAAAGTGCGGGCACATTAGCTGCAACGTCTGCTACAGGTGGTAAAAATAAATCGAATGGGGCAATAAAATCTTTTAATTCCGATGTGAATGATGTAGAAGAACGGGTTTTTACCATCACTTTACTAAATGGTATACCACAAGGAGTTGATCCCATCAGGGACGAAGGATTTAACCCCAGTGCGGTTAAATTCACTCCAAATTCCATAAACTGGCCTGCAGAAAACTGTGTCACTACAGAACCATTGGCGCGCGGTAACCCGAAGGGCCCGGCCCATGTGGGACCGCTGTTTAGCGTACCATAATAAAACGGGTCGCCATTTTTCGATTGAATGGCTGCATATCCGTATTGTGAACTAGGGCCGGCACCGTCAAAAGGACCGACCCAGTCAAACGTAGCAGGTATTACTGTCAATTTATCAGCCTTGTCTACCCAAATGCGGGCTTCAATTTCCTCAAGACCCGCATTGCTAAAATTAGCTGCGAAAATAATATCCCCGGCTTGCGTTACATTGCCGGAAGCATCAAATTTCCAGGCAGTATGTCCTGCATCGGGACCATATCCGGTAAACCCTTTTATTGACCGGGTATAAAATATATCCGTCTGGTACATTTCAAAATCGAAATAGCGGTCACCGTTAGTACCTTCAACGGCAACGGCGCCAAACAGCCAAAGCGGATCGGTGGTATTATTGTTAGGCCCCTGCCGTCTTAAATGACAAAAAACATCAAGGATGTCATTTTTATCAAGCACACTCTTTGTATCTCCAACCCAATCGACCGGGCTATCCCCATTTTTATTGGAACCATCGGTAAATGCGGTTTGGTCTACACCGTGATAATCCCTTACAAAAATGGCATCAATTAAAGTTCTCTCGCCGATGTTATAGAAAGCAGGATACCGCATTTTACGGTAAAACGGGACGTTTACAGAAGCGGGATTCGAAAAATACCCTGCAAGGATGGCCCCTGCACCTGTTGTGTCAATTACAAACAGGCCGCTTCCTAAATTAGGGAGCTCATTATAAAACCAGTCGTCGCAGTCGGAACAAACGCTGGATTCATCAACAAAAATGTTGGATTGTGCATCAGCATCTACCCCGAATTTACCCTGAATCGTAGGAGTTATAACCTGTGCTATACCACCATAGGCATAAAATGCCATTAATAGGATTAGTACAATTTTTTTCATAAATACGGATTAATTACGAAGTGATTTGTGCTGGGGGGACACTCCTAAAAGCACATAATCTTAACACAATAACGACAAATATTTTTAAAAAATATAACTATTTTAAAAAATACATATTACCTAATATACCTTGTAGATTGAGTATCAGCCAGTATAACGTTATTTCATAAGAGAAAGCACTTATATGACTAAAACGATATAAGTGTTTTTTTTCTTATTTGACCACAGTTCAATAAGATGTGAAGGAAACGGCGGGATAAAGAATGGGCATCACTTTGTACTTTACTAAAAAACAAACCTTTTGAAATTAAGTTACTGAATTTTGAAGATGTAAAAAATTGCGAACAATGGGCCTATGAGTGTATGTAATTTGATTGTCGCAGACAATTTTAATATCGTTCGCTCATTGACATAGATTAGGATCCACCAGTGAAGAAAGTTAACAAACTAATTATTTAGAGTAGAATTCTTTTACTATTTAACCAATCAGGGTAACTAATGGTAGTACCAACCAATGGGTCATATTAAAGGTTTTTTCAAAACGGCTTAACGTCCATGACCCTGTTACCGGATTTGTCGATGGCAAAATAGGTGTAATTATCCAGCTGAACTTTTGCGTACCCGTTCCTGAAATCGGTAGCCTGCCGGTAAATACAGGGTATTTGTAACTTTCCTTCCCTGTTGATGAAACCATAATACCATCTGTTATCCCTCATCTCCACCACTCGCGCCATGCCTCCCGCAAATTCATGTCCATTGTTATACTTTTTTGGTGTAAGGGGTTTCCCATCCGGAAGAAGGTACATGAATTCGGACCCGCCTGCTTTTTTCATCTTACCAGAACTATCGTATTCTTTATTCAGATAGTTTCTTACGCCCACAATTCCCTGGGAAATGAATACAATCTCGTCGTACTTCCGGGTAATGCAGGTAATGGTATCCAGATTCAGATTGAACAGAACATTGGCATTGCGTGGCTTGCTAAGGATTAATTCTTCAGCAAAATTTACCTGGATTTCTGAAGGCAATAAACAATAATTAGGGGGTGAATACTTTATCGTGCGTTCCTGTTTTTTGTGAACGGCGATCAATTCCTTATGGCGGCAAGCGAGCAAATAGTCTGCAGCCTGATCATAATGATACAAATGGTCATAGAGAAACGGGACAATAATTTCATTGTTAGCGTTAATGACGCCGGATGTGCCAAAAATGGATTCGCCTATGGCTGCCTTGTACAGGTTTCCGCCAATGCTTTTCAACGAGACATAATTAAATGGCACCAAAATTTGCCCGCTTCTGTTAATGACCCCATATTTTCCCTTTTTATTCACTGCTATAATCCGGTTATAATCAGACCAATCCCTGATATCTTCAACACTATCCAGTTTATTAAGCAGGTTACCCTTATTGTCGATAATAAAATACTCGTATTTATAATTTATCCTCGTACCGATAATGGCATAGCCATTCATAAAGGGGAAGAAAGAAACTAACTTTTCATTGGTTTTTACAGCCAGTTCTTCGCCTACCGTGTTGGTGAATCCATAACTCTCAGGTTTGGAAATACTGGC
>DASUVL010000163.1:0-2688 GCA_036379015.1 Niastella sp. | reverse complement strand
ATCCGATGTGCCGACAAATACTTTTTTATTACTTACATACACCGAATTAATGATGTCTGAAGACAATCCATCGCTGGTTGTATATTTTTCTATAGGAAACCCGGGTTGCAACACATGCACCTTGTTCAATCCTTTTTCGGTGCCCACCCATAATTGGCCGTTTTCATAAAAAAGTGTGCGGCAAATATTACTGGTCAGTCCATTACTATGGGTAATATGTTTGATCAATTTACCATTCCGCCAGCCAATCAATCCTTCGCCGGAAGTAGCTACCCAAATAACATGGTTGGCATCTTCGCCTATCGCAGCAATTCTGTTTTGCAAAGGCTTGAATGTGGAGTCAAGCAATTGCACTTTTTTATCAGGGGTTATCTGGTGCAGGCCGTTCACCCCTCCTATATAAATGGTATCATTATTTGAAAATATACAGGTGGTGCGTTCATGCCAGATCGTGTCGCGTATTGTAAAGGTTACCGGGTCTAACACTACCGCATTTCTATCAGTAGCTACTAATATAGCGTCTTTATGCGTGCACATGCCCTTAGCCGTAATATGATGTAACAGTTTGATTGTATCGTTAAGGTCTGCCGACAATTTCACCAGGAAACTGGTCGCCCCGAGAATGACCCTGTTATCTCCCAGGATTAAATGGGAATATGGACTTCGTGGGTGATTAGCAGCCTGACCTTCCAGTTTTCCCGTTTGAAGACTCAATTTATAGATCACGCTCATGGCGGTGGCTGCCACTATCCACTTTTTATACTGTACCAATGATAATACCTGAAAATCCTGTTGTTTACCGCCCGCCAACCGGGCATTCAAAACAACGGCAGAGTTTAACCGGTACACGCCTTTTCCAAACGTACAGAACCACCAATTGCCTTCCGAATCTTTAAACATATGGGAGACAGGCATTCCGGGCAGGTAATGCTGCATACTGTCCTCATAATTCAGGTCATACACCAACGCGCCATCCCGGGTACAGCAAGCTATATGGTGATCATCAACTACCATACCATCGATATAATTGGCATCCTGATGATACGGATAATGAAAGACCTTATTATTCTCCTTCATTGACATCGCATTCACGCTATTTGGGACGTTGAGCCACATCAGCGTTTCGTCTTTAAACGACATATAAGTAAAGTGAATATCCCTTGTTTTAAGCGTTTTCAAAAACGTAAACCGGCCATTGCTATATATATACAGTTTATCATACAGTATTATCCAAAATCCACCTGCTTTGCGGCCGGCGATCAAAGAAACATAACCCAGCGGCTTGCCGTCATTGGTCAAAATAGTAGAAACATCTCCGTTCACTTTTATCGCATGGATCAGGTGCGCCATATCCTGCAGTAAAATATTACCCTCGGTATCTTCGGCAAACCCCACAATGGTATTTTGTATATGCAGCTTTTTTAACTGCGGATCATTGTCGCTATTGTAAATTTTACCTTTGTAATAATAACAAACTGATTTTTTAAAAGGGGACATCCATACCCGGCCTTTTGAATCGGCAAACAATTGTATCACATCGTTATCCGGCAATCCATCTTCCCGGGTAAAATTTTTGAAATGCGTACCATCAAAGCGGCTGACCCCGGTTTCCGTTGCAAACCATAAAAAACCTTCTTTATCCTGTACCACGCAATACACCGTAGAACCGGCCAAACCATCCTTACTTTCGTAATGGGTATAGCTATATTCCTGACCACAAATAAGCAGTGGGCATATAACCAAAAGCAGGACCGCAAACAGAAAAAATCGCATATCTCGGATAAAAGTAGTTGATAAGTTGATAGGGTTAATAAGTTGACAGGTTGATAAGGTTGAAAAAAAATCAGGATTTGATCCGCCAGCTGGCGGACCATTTCTTGTTTCATGTTTCAAAAAACCGGGAAACTAATGGTTACCCTCGTCCCCAATGGATTTTGCAAATCATCTTCCAGGTCGTCCATTTGCATGGTAATTTGTTGCTCATGCTCTTTATTGAACATCGCTATACGATCTGCAGTCAGCGATAAACCTTTTGACTGGTAATTGATCGGTGAAATACTTTTATACTGCATAGCAGCCTTCCTCCCTATCCCGTTATCTTCCAGTATACAGATCAGGTTATCGCTTTCCCGCTTTACGGTAATGGTTACTTTGCCCGCTTTGTCCTTACGAAAACGCAAGCCATGCCGTACGCTGTTCTCCACAAAGGGCTGCAATATCATGGGCGGAATATAATATTCAGCCGGATCAACGCCATCTTCAATGGCTACCGACCACGAGAACGCGTTTTCCAGCCGGGTCTTTTCTATATCCAGGTAATTGGTTAAATAATTCAGTTCTTCTTCCATACTTATCTCGGGCCTGGAGGAAAAATCAAGGGTCTGCCTGATCAGCCGTGAAAACCCGGCAATGAATCTATTGGCGCCGGCCACATCGGCGTCCATTACATACTGCTGAATGGAGTTGAGGCTGTTAAATATAAAATGGGGGTTCATCTGCGCCTTGCGCGACAATTGTTCCAATTCCCCGATCCGTTTGCTGATGGCCGTTTTTTCCTGTTCCCGATTTCTGATCCGCCGGATAATGAACCAGATCAATATACCGGTAACAGCCAGGAACATCAGGGCGATCAATATCCGGAACCATATTTTCTCATACAACAGTTTCTCTATGGTAAAGCCGGCTGTA
>DASUVL010000162.1:0-4057 GCA_036379015.1 Niastella sp. | reverse complement strand
ATCCTGATGTAAAATGGGAAACATCAAAGCAAACAAATGTTGGGCTCGATGCAAGTGTATTGGCGAACAGGCTGAATGTAAGTGTGGATTATTATAACAAAAACACCACCGACCTGCTCCTCTATACCAGGATCTTCAATTATGATGGGGGTGGTAACTACCTGCAAAATATCGGAAGGGTAAATAATAAAGGCTGGGAATTAGTGATTGATGGAACGCCGTATAAAACCAGCAATTTTACGTGGACGGCCACCTTTAATGCTTCCTTTAACCAGAATAAAGTGATAAGCCTCGGCGCAGACTCCATGCTTGAGCGCCCGGTTATAGGCGGCGGACTTATTTCCAATAGTATACAGGTAGTAAAAGTAGGACAGTCGCTCGGCGCCTTTTATCTCATTCCATGGGAAGGTGTTTACCAGGCCGATAAAGGAAATTACAAAGCCGGTGACGCCATGTATACAGATGTGAACGGAAACAATTCTATTGGCTTTGAAGACAGGGTGATCTCGGGGACAGCTACCCCAAAAATGCAATGGGGCTTTAATAACTCTGTGAGCTATAAAAACTTCGAGTTGAACGTTTTTGTACAGGGGTCGCATGGTAATAAAATTTTCAATGCTGCCTACGCTGCTACCGCTGTACCTACCAGTGATGTAAAGTTCATTAACCTGGCCGATGCAGCTAATTACTGGACGCCTTCCAATACAGGTTCTACCTGGGCAAATCCGGCCAGCCAAAATAAAAGCTGGGTTGAAAGCACCCAATTCCTGCAGAATGGAAGTTATGTGCGGTTGAAGAATGTGAGCCTCTCGTACCAGATCGATCAAAAATGGCTGAGGCTCGCAACGGCAAGGATCTTTATCAGTGCGCAAAACCTGGCCACTATTACCAAATACAAAGGCTTTGACCCGGAAGCCACTTCTACCACGGCAGGCAGTGATACCGACGCAGGTATCGACATGGGCGCTTATCCTTCTCCCAAAACAATTACTGTTGGTTTACAGGTGAAATTTTAAAACTGACTTAAAGTGATTACTATGCAAAGATTCAATAAATATTATATCGGTTTGCTGGCGATGGCCCTGTTCGCCATGGCCTGTAAGAAAAGTTTCCTCGAAGAAGAACCCAAGGGAAACATCGCCCTGGAAAATTTTTATAAAACAAGCGAAGACCTTGGATTGGCCGAGGCCGCCCTGGCCCTGCAATTCAATGGCGCTTTTAACAGCGTGGTAGGCGTTTATTACGGTGCTGATGATATTACATCAAAAAGGGCAGGCAACAAAATAGATTTTTCAGACTTTGATGTTTTTAACGCCAATGCATCAAACGGCAGGATGTCAGCATGGTGGAATTATTTTTATGCCACCATCAAATCTGCGAACTCACTCATTCAAAATTATACGAAGGCAACATCTGCAACGGAAGAACAACGAAATAACGCTGCCGGCTATGCTTATTTTATGCGCGCTATCAGTTATTTCTTTCTCACAAGGACCTGGGGAGAAGTACCCATGCCAACCGAAGCGGCGCCTGAGGCGAACCGGCCCAATGCAACGGTAAGCGAGATCTATAATTTGATCATAGGTGATCTGCAGAAAGCCGAAACGATGCTTCCTGATCATTGGAGCGGAAAGGCAAATCAGAACGGGATCGATATCCTGGCCACTAAAGGCTCGGCAAAGGCGTTGTTGGCCAATGTATATCTTACCATGGCCGGGTGGCCGCTTAAACAAACAGACAAATACTCCCTGGCCGCTGCCAAATCAAAAGAAGTGATAGATGGAAAAGCTATCTGGGGTTACGACCTGATGGAGTATATTTCTGATGTCTGGAAAATAAAGAACAAGTACAATAAAGAGGCAGTGTTTGCCTGTTATTATAATAATGACATCCCAACCTTCAGTTGGGAAAACGGGAACATGATGGGGCCTAATGCCTTCTCGCCCGATTACGAAGAAGGCGGCTGGGATGACGGTTATGGTGAAATTTCATTCTATAACAAATTTCCGGCAGGGCCCAGGAAGAACGCTACTTACCAAACAGCCTATTTTGTAAAGAACGATTCCACTAAGGTTGTTACCTGGCAGAATACCTTGCAAAAACATCCCTATTTCCTGAAATACCGCGATGACGATAGCTACGATTGGTCAACCCATAAGGCCAATGACTGGTGGGGCAGCGCCACTTCGTTCATCATTCGATATCCTGAAGTGCTGTTGACTTATGCGGAAGCAAAAGCAATGTCATCGGGTGTTGATGCCACTGCTTATAATGCTATCAACCAGGTTAGGCAAAGGGCTGGTTTGCCTGCTTTGCCAACCGGGTTATCACAAACAGCTTTCAGGGATTCAGTAATAGCAGAAAGGGGATGGGAATTTGCAGCAGAGTGCGGTATCAGGTGGTTCGACCTGGTAAGGACCGAAAGCGTGCAAAAGGCGAATTCAAGCCGGAATGCGGGCGAAGTGTCGCTGATCAACCAACCCAGCGATGCAAACCATACTTATTATTGGGCGCCTATCCCGGTTAATAAATAACAAATGTCATTCGTTGGGCGACGAAACAACGGGGCTGCATGTGCAGTCCCGTTGTCGTTTTAAGGCTCTCCGGATTGAGTAAATCCTGATGAAAGACAGTTGTTTGCATCATTTAATACCTTAAGCTGCACCATTCATATCCCTTGTTACAAACAGTACATTAATAGTTTTACAGCATTCAATCAACCATAGTATTGTTGTATGAAATTGAGTACAGGGCTTACAACGCATATTTCGTTTCAAATTTATAAGAAAGAAAAATGAAGACATTAGTGTGCACAAGACCTGGCCGGTTTGAATATGTTACTGCGGAACCACCAGCACTAAAATGCGGGCAAGCCATTATAAAGATCAAAAGAATTGGTATCTGTGGAACTGACATGCATGCTTTCGAAGGAAGGCTGCCATATTTTGAATATCCACGCATTTTAGGTCATGAGCTTTCGGGCAAGCTCGTTGCAGTTGATGATGCACCTGGTTTTGAAATTGGAGAAGCCGTTACCTTCATCCCTTATTTTTGTTGTGGACAATGCATTGCCTGTCGCATAGGAAAACAAAATGCCTGTGTGAATATAAAAGTATGTGGTGTTCATCAGGATGGCGGCATGGTGGAATATATTTCCGTTCCTTCCTATTGTTTAATTCATGGTGAAGGGTTGAGCTATGATGCCCTGGCTCTTGCAGAACCTTTAGCTATTGGCGCACACAGAGTAAGAAGGGCAGAAATTACAAAAGATGAATTTGTTTTAGTGATAGGCGCTGGTCCCATTGGATTGGGAACAATGGAATTTGCCCGTATTGCGGGAGGCAAAGTGATTGCGCTCGATATAAATAATGAACGTTTGAAGTTTTGTAAAGAAAGATTGAATGTTGAGCATGCTATAAATGCAATGGACGATGATGTTGTGCAACAATTAAAAACGATCACAAACGGTGATATGCCAACGGTTGTGATAGAAGCTACCGGAAATTTGAAAGCTATCAAAAATGCTTTTCATTACCTGGTGCATAGAGCCAGGTATGTTTTGATAAGACTGCAGAAAGGGGAGAACTGTTTCGGTCATGCAGAATTTCATAAAAGGGAAACAACGCTCATGAATAGCAGGTATGCAACAAGACGAGATTTTGAATATGTGATCGCCTGCATGAATAGAAAAGAAATTGATCCAACCACTTACATTACGCATCGGGTTTTATTTGATCAGGTCAGGGATGAGTTTGAGAGATGGCTCAATCCATGGAATGGTGTGATCAAAGCCATGGTTGAAATGGCCTGACATTGGATCCCGATACCCTTCATTTACTCAACGATGCCGATAATCTCGTAGTGGGCGATGAGGTAAGATTGTTTGGTGATATAGCGTTGATAAAACAATAGCGCTATAATAATAACAGTCGTTCGTTCGGTTACGGCTATTTGATGTTATAATAGATGTTTTCAAAACATTTAAACAATTTCTGGGGCTTGGCTATCATAGTGTTTTTTTAGTGAAACCCGCTGCTATGGCGGGTTTTAACATTTT
>DASUVL010000161.1:0-8090 GCA_036379015.1 Niastella sp. | reverse complement strand
TTCTTTACCCGGATAGTTTTTTGATAAGAAGCCATCTACAAAAGGCGTATGCACGCGGGCAGGTGAAATGCAGTTGCAGCGGATATTGTATTTAAGATAATCTTTGGCAACAGATAACGTCATGCCCACTACGGCGCCTTTTGTCATGGAATAGGCGAAACGGTCGGGTATACCAACCAGTGAAGCAATGGAGGCCATGTTTACAATAGAACCACCGTTCTGTTTCATATGCGGTATAACGGTATGTAAACAGTTATACACCCCTTTCACATTCACATTTACCAACCGGTCGAAGTCGGTTTCGGCGGTGGAATCAGCCGTGCCAATGTGGGCAATACCGGCATTGTTTACGAGAATGTCAATGGAGCCGCCGCCTGCAATGGCATCAACTATTTGTTGTACTTCGGCCTGTTTTGATACATCACATTTTTGGAATTGGGCTTTACCACCGGCTGCTGTAATTTCTTTTACAACGTTGGTAGCGCCCTGTTCATCCATATCTAAAATATGAACGGCCGCGCCTTGTTGGGCAAATACGGTGGCAATGGCTCTTCCTATTCCGCTTCCTCCACCGGTAACGATGGCTGTTTTATTATCGAGTCGAAACATGGGTGCGAAGTTAAGTTGATATGTTAATAAGTTGACAGGTTGATAAGGTTATAAATTGAAAAGTTGAAAAGTTAATGCGACACCCCTTATCAACTTTTCAACCTGTTACCTTTTCAACTATTTTTAATCTTGTATCCTTTCCAGCCAAAATAACCCACCACTATAAAACAGATCAACGGAATGATATAACCGTTCTGAATATTTTGGGTGATGTCAGCAATACGGCCCATGGCAAGTGGTATTAATGCACCACCTACAATGGACATAATGATAAGGCTTGAACCTATTTTAGTGTCAACACCTAATCCCTGAATACCCAATGCGAAAATGGTTGGGAACATGATCGACATAAAAAATCCAACGCCAATCAATGCATATACGGTTATCATACCACTGCTTAGGATAGCAATAGCAGATAATACAATATTTATAACTGAATAGATCACCAGTAGTTTATTGGGGCTGATGTACTTCATAAAGAATGTACCAGCAAAGCGACCTGCCATGAAAGCCAATCCGTATCCTAATCCCAGGTAAACTGATGCCGTTTGGTTGTCAATATGGGCGGCTTTTACTGCAATATTGATAAAGAAACTGGTAACACAAACCTGGGCGCCTACATAAAAGAATTGAGCAACCACTGCCCATATAAGATGCTTGTGACGGATTGCATTGGCGAAACTGGATTTCTTACCTTCTTCTTCCTTTATCTCAGGCAACTTTGTCAATGCAAAGATCAATGCCACAATCAGGATGATGATACCCATAATTAAATACGGGCCTTTTACCGCGGATGCTCCTGCAGCCAGATAGGCATCGAGTTCCTGTGGCGTCATAGCCGCTTTTTGTGCATCGGTTAAATCGCTTCCTGATAGAATGAATTTACCTCCGATCAGGGGTGCGAGTACAGTAGCGAGTCCGTTAAATGACTGCGATAAGTTCAACCGTTGAGTGGCAGTCTCCTTTGGCCCTAGCAAGGAAGCATAAGGATTTGCCGCCGTTTCTAAAAATGTGAGGCCACTTGCAATAATAAAAAGTGCGCCCAGAAAATAAACATATTCTCTTGTATTCGCAGCGGGAATGAATAACAAGGAACCGGTACCAAACAGCAGTAGCCCCAAAATAATTCCTGACTTATAGCCATATTTTCTCATTACAAATCCGGCAGGTAACGCCATGGCGAAATAGGCTATGAATACTGCGGAGTCAACCAATGATGATTGCAGATAGCTAAGGGTAAATGCTTCTCGCAAATGTGGTATTAAGATCGGGTCCAGATTATGTACAAAACCCCAAAAGAAAAACAAGCTGGTTACTAATATGAACGGGAATAGATAACTTTTTTGCTGTTTTTGATCAAGGGTTGCACTAGATGATGTTGGTAGGGCCATGCAATCGGGAATTTATGTTGTTTGTTGTAAGTTTATTGTTTGTGTATTCATTAAGTCAATGAACGATCAAGGTGCGTGTATCCGCCATCAACATAAATAATTTGCCCGGTGGTATGGCTCGAACGGTCGCTAAGCAGGAATACCGTCATATCAGCGATCTCTTCCGATGTCGTGAACCGCTTTTCGAGTGGTATCTTGGAAACGATCTCCGCCAGTTTTTCTTTCGGGTTCGGCAGTGTATTGATCCAGTTCTCATACAAGGGCGTCCATACCTCAGCCGGAATAACCGTATTCACACGAATAGCGTAAGGCAATAATTCAACCGCCCATTCGCGGGTCAATGCATTGATAGCACCTTTTGAGGCTGCATAGCCCGATGTATTTCCCTGACCGGTGTCCGCTACTTTAGAGCCTATATTAATGATAGTGCCCTTTGTTTGTTTCAGGTGAGGCAAAGCATAATGCGCCAGGTTATAAAAATGACTGAGGTTCTTTTGCAGAGATTGAAAGAACTTTTCCGGTGAACCGCTTTCCAGCCCAACGCCATCATTTACCCCGGCGTTATTAATAACACCATCAATGCGACCGAATTCCTTTATTGTAAAATCAATCACTTCTTTACAGGCAGCCGTTTCTGCCAGTTCCACGGCAATGCTGGTGGCCTTCCCTTTTGCTTTTATAATTTCGTCTACCTTGGCCTGGTTATCTTCTTTCTTTCTTCCGGCAATTACTACAATACCACCTTCGGCAGCAATAGAACTACTAATGGCAGCACCAATCCCTTTGGCTCCTCCGGTAACAATAAATACTTTGTTGGTGAGATGTAAATCCATGTTAGTTATAAATTATAGAATTGAATAGCATTGATACCAAAAACTTTTTCCCGGTCTTCGGACGAATAATTCTCCATGTATTTGTCCAGTAAACTTTTCCACTGTACGTAAATACCGCTGAGCAACATAACAGGCCAGTCGCTGCCGAACAGCAACCTGTTAGCACCAAATGCTTTAAACACGACATCGAGGTACGGATAAAAATCGGCCGCACTCCATGCCTTCCAGGTAGCTTCTGTAAATAACCCTGATAGTTTGCAACACACATTGGGGAAGGTGGCTATTTCTTTCATCAATCTTTCCCACTCAGCCATGTTCTTATGCCTGATGTCGGGCTTTGCACAATGATCAATGACAAAAGGTTGATCGGGCATGGCCCGTACAAAATCAATAGCGGGCTGCAACTGGTTATGAAAGATGAGAATATCGTACGTATAGTTGTATGCCTTTAAAGCAGCCACACCGCGACGGAATTTCTCCCTGGCCAGAAAATCCAACGGCTCACCCTGTACTACATGGCGGTATCCTTTGATGACAGGATACTGTGAAAAGTATTGCAGGCGGTCTTCAATATTATCTGCCTGCAGATCGATCCAGCCTACCACACCTTTGATAACCGGATGAGTTTTGGCCAGTTCAACCAGGAAATGGGTTTCCATTTCCGCTTGCGTTGCCTGTACTGCAACCACACCATCCACGTCATTTCGATTCAATGTCGCCGACATGTGTTCGGGTAGATAATCCTGCTGCAATGTCTTCATGGAATTATCTATCCAGTCGTAGGTTATTTTGTCGTACTTCCAGAAGTGAACATGCGAATCTATCACGGCAGTCCGCTCCGGATCACCACCGGCGGCGGAAAAGGCAGCATCGTACTGTTTTTTCAGGTTCATGTGTGACAACATTTACGTATTTCAGGGAAGCCCGAATATCTTTTCCATCATTACCCATTTTTCGCCGGGTTTAGCCCAGGGAAGCGCCTGTTGGAACTTCCACATAAGCGTTTCCCATTCCTGTACCTTAGGATTGGCGGCATCGGCCTTTGCTTTTTCTGCAGGAGAATACTGATCAGTGGTTTCCATGATCATGAAAAGGCGGTTACCAGTGCGGTAGATATCCAACACGTTTATGCCGGCCGATTTAATGCTATGAATGATCTCGGGCCATACCTGTTGGTGATAGCGCTCGTAGTCTGCAATTATTTCCGGATCATCTTTCAGGTCCAGGGCAAGACAATATCGTTGCATAATTAATATTGTTTCTATTTACCGGTTTGCGCAGCTGTATTTTCATTAGCATATTGGCTAATTAGCAAATATGCACATTATGCTTTCCAGGCTACAGACACTTGTTTGCTGCTACCCAGTCCATCGATACCCAACTCAACAATATCACCTGGTTTTAAATAAACCGGTTCAGGCTTTTGACCCAATCCAACACCTGCAGGCGTACCAGTGCTGATGATATCGCCCGGGAGCAGGGTCATAAACTGGCTCAGGTAAGAGATTAAAAACGGAATTTTAAATATGAGGTTGGACGTATTGCCATCCTGCATTTTTTTTCCATTTACTGTAAGCCACAACCGCACATTATGAATGTCAGCAAATTCATCGGGCGTTGCTAACCAGGGGCCCAATGGAGCAAAGGTGTCGCAGCTTTTGCCTTTCACCCACTGACCATTGCGTTCCAATTGAAAAGCGCGTTCGCTATAATCATTATGCAACATGTAACCTGCTATGTAATCATTGGCATCTTTTTCTTCAACATATGATGCTTTTTTGCCGATCACTACAGCCAGCTCTACTTCCCAATCGGTTTTTGTACTATTCTTAGGGATCACCAGTTGGTCATTAGGGCCACACATGGCCGTGGTAGACTTAAAAAACACGATCGGTTCAGTAGGTACCGCCGCATTGGTTTCTTTAGCATGGTCAATGTAATTTAAACCAATGCACACAATTTTAGACGGACGGGCCAACGGGGCGCCCAAACGCTCACTGGCATCAACTGCCGGGCAACTCGACTGGTTTGTTTTTAACCAGGCTGCTAAACGGGCAATACCATTATTCGTTAAAAACTGCTCGTTGTAATCTTCTCCAAAAGCGCTGGTGTCTATTCTTTTTCCATCGGGCAATTCAATGCCAGGCTTTTCCTGCCCTGATTTTCCAAAACGTATAAGCTTCATTTTACCAGTATAATTTTTTGATGGCCGAAACTATTTCATTTTCACTGCAAACCAAACGAAAAAAAGCGGAAACGTTCCCGGAATTTTTGCATTTCCTTATCCCATTTATGCAAGAAAAGCCTGTTTGATTAGAAGTACATCATAATGCTAACAATCATTAGTTTTTTTGAACTAACTTTAGGCCGATTTTGTAATGCTTGCAACTATGAGTTATACACCAGTTAATAAAGTGAGGATTGTTACCGCAGCGTCCCTTTTTGATGGTCATGATGCTGCTATTAATATAATGCGCCGCATTTTACAATCGAAAGGTGCAGAAATTATTCATTTAGGTCATAACCGGTCGGTAGCGGAGATTGTAGAGTGTGCTATTGAGGAGGATGCCCAGGGCATAGCCATAACCAGTTATCAGGGTGGTCATGTAGAGTTCTTTAAATACATGAAAGACCTGCTTGATGAGAATGGGTGCGGACATATTAAAATATTTGGGGGGGGCGGCGGAACCATTCTGCCGCAGGAAATTACCGAACTGCATAATTATGGTATTACCCGGATCTATAGTCCGGATGATGGCCGCCGGCTTGGCCTGGAAGGAATGATTGAAGAGGTGATAAGATTGTGCGACCTCCCCGAAGGAGATGGACAACAAGCCGAATATTGGCTGGCTTCCCGGAAATGGAATGGAAAATTACCCATGGAGGAGAAAAAAGATATCAGAAAGATAGCCAGGGCCATTACGTTAGCTGAAAATAAAATGGAACCTGAAGTTATTTATGTTGGCTCATCTGTTACCGTTGATCAAGTCAACGCAGATCGGGCCGCGACTCCGGTATTAGGAATTACGGGTACCGGCGGAGCTGGCAAATCATCCGTTACTGATGAAATTGTACGGCGGTATCTCAATGCATTTCCTGATAAAACGATCGCCGTTGTTTCTGTTGATCCCTCCAAAAAGAAAACAGGCGGCGCTTTACTGGGTGATCGCATTCGCATGAACAGCATTCATTCACCCCGGGCATATATGCGTTCACTGGCTACCCGCGACAGCGATGTTGCGTTAAGTGAACACGTGCAGGATGCTATTGATGTGTGTAGAGAAGCTGTCTTTGATCTCATCATCCTGGAATCGGCCGGTGTTGGACAAAGCGATGTAAGCATCCTGGATTATTGCGATGTGAGCCTCTATGTGATGACGCCTGAATATGGCGCTGCTTCCCAATTGGAAAAGATCAATATGCTTGACTATGCTGATGTGATCGCCATTAATAAATTCGATAAAAGCGGTGCGCTGGATGCGTTGCATGATGTACGTAAGCAGTTCAAGCGGAATCATAGTTTGTGGACAGCTAAAGATGAAGAGTTGCCGGTTATCGGCACAATTGCCGCCCAGTTCAATGATGCCGGCATTAATGAGCTGTTTGAGAAATTAATAGTTACGATCTCAAAGAAAACAGGCGTTCAATTCGGACAGATCGATGTGCATGCGCACGTTAAAGATACGACGACCAAAACGCAGATCATTCCCCCTAAACGTGTCCGTTACCTCTCAGAAATTGCGGACAGCAACAGGGGCTATGATGTCTGGGTTAAAGAACAGGGCGCGCTGGCTTCCCAATTATACCAGGTGCAGGGAACTTTGACTGCCTTAACTACGTTGTCTACTGCCGCAAAAGAGGAGTTGACAGCTATTAAAAAAGCACTGGAAGAAAAATTACATCCCGAATGTAAGAAGCTGATCGATCAATGGCCAGCGTTGGTGGCAAAGTATAAAGCTGATTTTTTTGAATATAAGGTACGTGATAAAGTGATCAAATTGCCGATGGTCACCAAATCGCTCAGCGGAACAAAAATACCAAAAGTGGTATTGCCAAAATACAATGACTGGGGCGATATTCTTACCTGGCAGTTGCAGGAGAATATTCCTGGCGAATACCCTTTTACGGCAGGTGTTTTTCCCCTGAAACGTGAAGGGGAAGACCCAACGAGAATGTTTGCTGGCGAAGGTGGACCCGAGCGTACCAATAAACGTTTTCACTATGTATCGCTCGATCAACCGGCCCGGCGATTATCAACAGCCTTTGACAGTGTGACCTTGTATGGGGAAGACCCGGCCCACCGCCCTGATATTTATGGTAAGGTGGGAAACAGTGGCGTGAGCATTGCTACTGTGGATGATGCCAAAAAACTGTACAGCGGTTTTGATCTTTGCGATGCCAAGACATCTGTCAGCATGACCATTAATGGCCCGGCGCCTATTATCCTGGCGTTTTTTATGAATGCGGCTATTGATCAGCAATGTGAAAAATATATTGAGGCAAATGGTCAATGGGACCTGGTGAATGGCAAGCTGACCGATACATTCAAACGATTACCCAAACCAACTTATTATAACCCGTCATCCCCGGAACGTTTACCCGATGGTAATGATGGATTAGGATTGAAGTTATTAGGCGTATCAGGTGAGCATGTGTTGCCTAAAGAAATATATGAAAAAATAAAAGCCGGAGCGCTTGCCGAGGTGCGTGGTACCGTGCAGGCAGATATCTTAAAAGAGGACCAGGCGCAGAATACCTGCATTTTCAGCACCGAGTTTGCCTTAAAGCTGATGGGAGATGTGCAGGAATATTTCATTCAACAAAAGGTGCGTAATTTTTATAGTGTAAGCATCAGCGGTTATCATATTGCTGAAGCAGGAGCCAATCCTATTACGCAGTTGGCATTTACATTGTCCAACGGATTTACGTATGTTGAATATTACCTGAGCCGGGGAATGCATATTGATGAGTTTGCGCCGAACCTGTCGTTCTTCTTTAGCAATGGCATGGACCCTGAATATAGCGTGATTGGCCGTGTGGCGCGACGTATATGGGCGAAGGCGATGAAAAATAAATACAAAGGCAATGACCGCAGTCAGAAATTGAAGTATCATATTCAAACATCCGGGCGCAGCTTACACGCGCAGGAAATTGACTTCAATGATATTCGTACTACCCTGCAGGCATTGTATGCTATTTACGACAACTGTAACAGTTTGCATACGAATGCTTATGATGAGGCTATTACTACACCCAC
>DASUVL010000160.1:0-3821 GCA_036379015.1 Niastella sp. | reverse complement strand
TTTTTCCCATCTAACAGGCTGATCTTGTAAATATTTTCCACCCTTTAACTTTTGAATTCGTTGTAAATCAAGCGGAAAAGCTAATTCTCATTTAAAACGATACCGCTCACCTGAAAAATGGTATTGCCTACCTGAATTCGGGTCACGCCGCAGGAATTTTGATCAGCCCAAATGAATCCTTGTCATTTCTCATTAAAATTTATGTCGCCCACATGAATCCTGGCCATTCCATTTAAAAATTTATCTCGCCCACATGGATCCTGGCCATTCCGTTTAATAATTGATCTCGCCCACATGAATCCTGATCATTCCGTTTAATAATTTATGTCGCCCACATGAATCCTGACCATTCCTTATCAAAATTTATCTCGCCCACATGAATCCTGATCATTCCGTTTAATAATTTATGTCGCCCACATGAATCCTGGTCATTCTATATGAAAATTGATACCGCCTATATGAATCCTGTAGTAGTAATTCGTTGGAAATTAGTTGGCAGATGGTAGCAATCGAAAAAATTATGGATACAATTGCGAAACTGACAATGGAGATTGTAGACATGTAAAATCCCGGTTCATTAGTTAGTTTAAGAAACTAATGAACCTGCCTGCCGGCTTTGCTTCGTGCACCGTCGCTGAAGCGCTGGCGCAAGCGACTGAAGCTTCACGAAAGCGCAGCAGGCAGGCTGAAGAACTAACAAACTTCCTTACTGCCCCAATAACTCATTATACTTTTTCACTACCTGTACAAAATCCTCAGGAGTATGCATTTTGAGCTGCTGCGTGGTAATAAACTCAGCAATAGACTCCTTTTTATCAGCAAATGTTGAAGGCAGGTCGCTCTTGTTGGCAGGCAACAGGGTCATTGTTCCATTTTGAAACAGGTAATAATATTCAGCATCTTCCATGCGGCGGTTTACACGCCCATTCACCGATACCAGCTGTTTTTCTTCGACAATATTCCTGGCTATCAACCGAAGCAGGGAAACCTTGTCTTGCAGTAACACCTGAAAGTAGGTATGATCTGCAGTTTTATCAGTTGCCGGAAAGCCCCGGCGAAAAAGGAGTGAGTCTTTATTCTTGGGGTACATCACGAATTCCCGCACCTTACTTTCGGCAGCGAAGGCGCTGCCATTGAATTGCAGCAATAGCTGGTTCTTTAAACAATCGAACTTCAGTTTGAACTGGGTTACTGTACGGCCGCTTGTGAACCGCACCACCCCATCGCACCATTCTTTAAATAAAAAAGGATTACCGGTGATCGTATTCAGATCATCTTCTTTGGTTGTTTGGCCAAGGGCGACCTGGCACAGCAACAGCAAACACCAGGCAAGATGTTTCATGATGGCAAATTTGGTTGGCTATAAGGTACGAAGTATTTAGCAATAGACAACTGGCAATTGACAATAAGTAAAGAACCAAAAAGCAAATTTCAAAATACAAAAGCTACCAATTTTATTGACCATTTCCCTCTCCGATCGGATCGTTCGAGCTTGCTTCGTGCTCCGTCGCTGAAGCTCTGGCGCAAGCGACTGAAACTTCGCGATCGCCGACTCGTTGGGACCACCAAAACATTAGCGTGGCGCAAGGCGCAGCGCGCATTAACCATTCGCCAAAAAAAATCCCGCCATCCCGGCTAAGCCGGGATAACGGGATATATTTTGAGTGATACCGGTGTTCACCGGGATCGAAGGGATTAATAATCCATTCCACCCATACCAGGAGCGCCACCGCCATGTACATGCGGCTCTTCTTTCTTCGGTTTGTCGGCAATCACACACTCAGTAGTGAGCAACATACCAGCAATTGAAGCAGCGTTTTCCAAAGCAATACGGGTAACTTTAGTAGGGTCAATTACACCAGCACGTAACAGGTTTTCATACTTTTCAGTGCGTGCATTGAAACCAAAGTCATTTTCGCCTTCTTTTACTTTTTGAACCACGATGCTGCCTTCGATACCACAGTTAGCAACGATCTGACGGATCGGCTCTTCCAGGGCTCTTTTCACGATGACAATACCGGTGTTCTCATCTTCGTTCAAACCTTTCAGTTTGTTCAGATCTTTGATGGCACGGATGTAAGCTACACCACCACCAGGTACAATACCTTCTTCAACAGCAGCGCGGGTTGCATGCAAAGCATCGTCAACACGGTCCTTCTTCTCTTTCATTTCTACTTCAGTAGCAGCACCTACGTACAATACAGCTACACCACCGCTTAATTTAGCCAGGCGTTCCTGTAATTTTTCTTTATCGTAATCAGAAGTAGTTACTTCGATCTGTGCTTTGATCTGGTTGATGCGGGCATTGATCTCCTCTTTTTTACCCTTACCGCCAACAACAGTTGTGTTGTCTTTATCGATGGTGATAGAAGCAGCCTGACCTAAGTAAGTCAGATCAGCACCTTCCAGTTTGTAACCTTGCTCTTCGCTGATAACGATACCTTTTGTAAGGGTAGCGATATCCTGCAGCATTTCTTTGCGACGATCGCCAAAGCCAGGAGCTTTAACAGCAGCCACTTTCAGGGTACCACGCAGTTTGTTAACTACCAGGGTAGCCAGTGCTTCACCTTCCAGTTCTTCTGCAATGATCAGCAAAGGACGGCCGCTTTGAGCTACCTTTTCCAAAATGTGCAGAATATCTTTCATGGCGCTGATCTTTTTGTCGTAGATCAGGATGTATGGGTTTTCCAGTTCAGCCTGCATTTTTTCGCTGTTGGTAACGAAATAAGCTGAAGTGTAACCACGGTCGAACTGCATACCTTCTACTACTTCTACAGTAGTATCGGTACCTTTAGCTTCTTCTACAGTGATAACACCTTCTTTACCTACTTTAGAGAAAGCTTCAGCGATCAGTTTACCAATATTTTCGTCGTTATTAGCAGAGATAGAAGCAACCTGTTGGATCTTTTTGCTATCGATACCAACTGTTTGCGATTGACCTTTCAGGTTCTCTAATACATTTTCAACGGCTTTGTCAATACCGCGTTTCAGGTCCATTGGATTAGCACCGGCAGCTACGTTCTTTAAACCTTCGCTAACGATGATCTGAGCCAATACAGTTGCAGTGGTAGTACCATCACCGGCAATATCAGCCGTTTTAGAAGCAACTTCTTTTACCATTTGAGCACCCATGTTTTCAATGGGATCTTCCAGTTCAATTTCTTTAGCTACGGTAACACCATCTTTTGTTACAGCAGGAGCACCGAATTTTTTCTCAAGCACTACGTTACGGCCTTTAGGACCTAAAGTCACTTTAACGGCATTGGCCAGTATATCTACACCCTTTTTCATTCTATTACGGGCTTCGATATCGAAGAAAAGTTGTTTTGCCATATCTAGTTAATTTGAAAAATTACTAATGAATAATTTGATAATGTGATAATATGCTAATGTGCTAATGGAAAACCAGAAGAGCATTTCTGTATTTAATTAGCACATTGGCTAATTAGCAAATTAGCACATTGGTTATACTATTGCCAGGATGTCGCTCTCACGCATGATCAGCAGATCATCACCTTCGATCTGAATTTCAGTTCCTGCATATTTACCATACAGAACTGTATCACCTACTTTTACTGTAACCGGCTCATCTTTTTTACCAGGACCGGCAGCTACAACCGTACCGCGTTGTGGCTTTTCTTTAGCAGTATCAGGAATAATGATACCACCGGCGGTTTTCTCTTCCGCTTTAGCTGGTTTAACAATTACCCTGTCATGCAGCGGGGTAACGTTTATAGCTTCTACTTTCTTAGCCATAGTGTATTAATTTTTGATTTTAGATGATGTAATAGAGGATATGAATTTTCCCAACATGGAAATTG
>DASUVL010000159.1:0-3979 GCA_036379015.1 Niastella sp. | reverse complement strand
CCCGCCTTCGCCAAGGCTACGGCGAGGCATGCAGGACTGTTGCAATGTTACACCGCTTCTTTATGTATTTCGCTGGTAAAATGGAACTCAATATCCGGGTTGTTGGTACGCTCGGTATTCAGGAACCACTCGCTTTGGGCCAGGTATACCAGGTGACCGTCTTTATCGGTAGCGATATTGTTCGATTTAAAGCGGGTGAAATCATCCAGCTTTTTAGGATCGGCGCAGGTGATCCAGCAGGCTTTGTAATAAGGCATGGCCCTGAACTCGCACGAAGCGCCGTACTCCTGCAACAGGCGGTACTGGATCACTTCAAACTGCAGGTCGCCCACACAGCCAATGATCTTTTTATTCCCCCCAAACTGCGTAAATAACTGTGCCACCCCTTCATCGGTCAGCTGCAACAGACCCTTTTCCAATTGCTTGGTTTTCATTGGGTCTTTATTGATTACCTCTTTAAATATTTCAGGAGAGAAGGAAGGAATGCCGGTAAAGTAAAATTCTTCTCCTTCAGTGAGGGTATCGCCTATTTTAAAGTTGCCGGTATCGAACAAACCCACCACATCGCCCGCAAAAGCTTCTTCTATCACATCCTTATCGCGCGCCATGAAAGTATACGGATTGCTGAAGCGCACGTCCTTATCGAGCCGTACGTGATGGAAGTATTTATTGCGTTCAAAACGGCCGCTGCACACCCGTAAAAAGGCGATGCGGTCGCGGTGTTTAGGATCGAGGTTGGCGTGGATCTTAAAAATGAACCCGGAGAACTTGTCTTCCTGCGGCGAAATATCGCGCGCCGACGTAGGCCGGGGACGCGGTATGGGCGCTATGCGAATGAAAGTATCCAGCATTTCCTTTACCCCAAAGTTGTTGATGGCGCTGCCAAAGAATACCGGGGCCACTTTGCCATTCAGATAATTGTTTACGGGCAGTTCGCCATACACCCCTTCGAGCAGTTCAGCGTCTTCCCGCAAAATAGCGGCATCTTTCTCACCCAGCTTTTCATCGAGTAACGACTGGCCCAGGTCCGAGATCTGTACTGCATCGTCATCGGTTGCCTTGGTGTTGGCAGTGAACAGCAACAGGTTTTTATCGTGCAGGTTATACACCCCTTTAAAATCCTTACCACTGTTTATGGGCCAGGTCATGGGGTGCAGGGAGATCTTCAATTCGTTCTCTATTTCTTCCAACAGGTCGAACCGGTTCTTACCGTCGCGGTCCATTTTATTAATGAACACGATCACCGGGGTATCGCGCATCCGGCAAACTTCCATCAGGCGGCGGGTCTGGGCTTCTACCCCATTCACGCTGTCTATTACCAGGATAACGCTGTCCACCGCGGTCAGGGTGCGGTACGTATCTTCCGCAAAGTCCTTGTGACCAGGGGTATCGAGCAGGTTGATGAGGGTATTTTTATATTCAAAACTCATGACCGACGTGGCCACCGAGATACCACGCTGGCGCTCAATTTCCATAAAGTCACTGGTAGCGTGTTTCTTGATCTTATTGCTTTTTACCGCGCCGGCCGTTTGAATGGCGCCCCCGAATAACAGGAATTTTTCGGTAAGGGTAGTTTTACCAGCGTCAGGGTGCGAAATAATAGCAAAGGTGCGTCGTTTATGAATTTCGTTGTTGTACTTCATTGTGTTATAATCTTTCTGGGCGTACCACTTACGCCTGAAAATTGCCGCAAAGTTAAGGTTTGCCAGGCGATTATTGAAGCCCAATTAGCATATTAGGCAATTAGCTAATGTGACAATGGAAAGTCAATGTGCACATTTGCTAATTAGCCAATCCCGACTTTAGTCGGGATTATCATACTAGAACTCAAACTTCTGCACCGCGGCATCATTCAGCATATATTGTATAAACGCATTATGCTCCTTTTTGGAGCCTTCCGCTTCCCAGGTACCGGAAACGGTATCCTGCTCACGGCACTGGGCGCCCCGCCTGAAGGTAAGCCGGTGCTGTTTCATCAAAGCTTCATAATGTTCAAATACCCGGTCGCGGTATGCGCAGGTGATCTTGTAGGTATGAGAACAGTTTAAGCGGTCCATCCATGCTTCAATGACCGTGAACGCTTGCAAAATACCTATCAGCACAATACATCCCATCAAGGCCGCATACTGATGGCCTGCGCCAACGCCCATGCCCAGGGCCGCCGTTACCCAAATGGTAGCCGCGGTGGTAACGCCGTTGATGCCGGTGCCGCCCATGAATATAACCCCGGCGCCCACAAAACCAATACCGGCAACAATGCCACCGGCGATACGGTCAGGAGAAGTATCACCGCCGATCTCCATGGAAAACATGGTGAACAGCGTTGACCCCAAACAGATCAGCATCAGCGTGCGCAATCCGGCCGATTTGTTGTGGTATTCTCTTTCAGCGCCAATGATACCGCCAATTAATACTGCAATGAGCAATTTGGTAATTATGTCCCAGGTTTCCATTTGAGTTGCCAGGTTATAAGTGTTAAGTAGTGAGTTGAAGGACGCTACCTCGTTGTTTCGCTGCCCCCGATTGGTCGGGGTTGCCTTTTTTAGCCTTTCTTCAGTATCTTGGCCCCATGTTTACCATCGAAAATGAACAGATCAAAGCTGTTATCAATGCCAAAGGCGCCGAGCTTACGCAATTGTTCCATAAAGAGCATCAGCTGAACTACCTTTGGAATGGCGATCCCGCTGTTTGGGGCAAACATTCTCCGGTATTGTTTCCTATAGTAGGTACCTTAAAAAATAATACCTACTTCTACAATGATCAATCGTACCAGCTGGGCCGCCATGGTTTTGCCCGCGATAAACAGTTTGCCATAGAAGAACAAACCACCGACACCATTACATTCCTGCTACGTGGCGATGCGGAGGTTTTTACGATATACCCTTTTATGTTTGAGTTCAGGATCAGGTATTCCCTGTTTGAAAATTCGCTGGCCGTTGCCTACGAAGTGGTGAACGCCGGATCAGATGACATGTTTTTTTCTGTAGGTGCACACCCTGCTTTTGCCTTGCCGTTGGTACCGGGCACTACCTATACCGATTACTATTTACAATTCAATCAGCAGGAGACTGCACCCCGCTGGCCCATTTCACCAGATGGATTGATTGAAACATCACCCCTGCCATTACTGGATAATACCAACCGGTTGAACCTGTCGAAAGACCTGTTCAAGAAAGATGCACTGGTGCTGAAAGGAATGGCTTCTACCATTGTTACCCTGGCTTCCGACAAAACACCCCATGGGTTCCGGTTCGATTATCCGGGTTTTCCTTTCCTCGGCATTTGGGCGGCTAAGAACGCCGATTTTGTTTGTATAGAACCCTGGTGCGGTATTGCCGATAGCGTGGCCACCAATCAGCAATTGCCCGAAAAGGAAGGGATCAATAAGCTCGCAGACGGAGAAACGTTTACCCGTACATGGACAGTCACACTTTATTAATATTGAATATTGAATGTCCAATATCGAATGTTGAAGTGAATACAGAAATACAGAATGAAGAATTTAAAATGAAGAATAAGGAATGAAAAAGTAAAAGCCGGGAGCATGAAGCTTGCAGCGTGTATCTTTATTTTGTATTCATTATCACATTATCATATTATCACATTATCAAATTAGCTAATTGGCCTTAGGCCCCCCACCCTTCATCCAAAGCAACCATTTAACACTACAGCACCTTTATTATCAGTTGTTTCCTGTTACATTTGATCATGCGCCGTGTTCTGGAAATCCTGGGCAGTAGCCTAAATTTAACCTGGCAGGAATTTAAATCCCACAAAATTCGCACGCTGTTGTCTTTGACCGGCGTGGCCTTCGGTATCTTTTGCATTATCAGCGTGCTGGCCACAGTCGACAGTCTTGAACGACAGGTTCAAAAAGACATCAAGGCCCTGGGCACAAATACCGTGTACATCGATAAATGGGTATATGCCGGCGGTCCCGATTACCCCTGGTGGCGTTATGTAAAACGCCCTTCACCTA
>DASUVL010000158.1:0-9584 GCA_036379015.1 Niastella sp. | reverse complement strand
ACCTACGAAGAAATGCTGCTGGTTAAACAAAAAGTGCCGGCCGCTACCAATGTCGCCTTCAATATCAGCAATAACAGCTATGTAGGGTTTGAAGACGATGTTATAAACAGCATAAATTATTACGGCATCAGCGAAGATTTTGTGAAGATACAACCCGTTGAAGTTGAACTGGGGCGTTACCTGCAACCCGCCGATTACGATTTATCCGCCAACGTAGTGGTTATGGGCTACGTAATTGCCGAAACTCTGTTTGGCAAAGCCGAAAAAGCCGTTGGCAAGACCATTACGTTGAAATCGGGCAAACGCGCCCTGGTTGTGGGGCTCATTAAAAAACAAGGGAAGAGTTTTGTAGGTGGCTGGGAATACGATAACAGCATCCTGATGCCCGTGGGTTTTATGAAAGAAATAATGCGGGAGAAGAACAGCAATCCCATCATCATGGTGCAGGGCAAAGAAACGGTAGCCATGGAGCAATTGCGCGATGAGCTTACCGGCGCCATGCGTTCCATCCGCAAATTAAAACCTACCCAGGAAGATGATTTTGCCCTCAACGATATCGATGCCTTCAGCAGTTTCGCCAGCGACATTTTTGGCGGCATCAACATGGGCGGTTGGTTTATCGCCATCCTGAGCCTGGTTGTGGGCATGTTCGGCGTGGCCAATATCATGTTTGTGACCGTGCGCGAACGCACCTCACAGATCGGGTTGAAGAAAGCCATCGGCGCCAAACGGTCTGTCATTCTCACCGAATTCCTGCTCGAAAGCGCCTTCCTCTGTATCATGGGCGGCTTACTCGGCCTTTCCCTGGTATTCATTTTAACGCTGGCCTCCAAAGCCATCTTTGGGTTTACGGTCTTTATTGCACCCAACATCTTAATACTGGCCATCTCCATCTGTATTATCGTGGGGGTTATGGCGGGGATCATTCCTGCGTCTATAGCAGCTAAGATGGATCCGGTGGTGGCGATAAGATCCAAATAACTAATTTGATAATGCCTCAATGCGTAGCGTTCCTATAATACCAAACTTCACGCGGTAGCAAATACAAAAGCTGTATTTATTATCACATTATCGAATTATCACATTATCACATTGTGCGTCTTATCTTTGCGCCGTGAGTATAACTATTCTAGCAATTGAATCATCCTGCGACGAAACGGCCGCCGCTATTTGCCGCGATGGGGTCATCCTGTCTAATTTTATTGCCAATCAAACCATTCATGAACAATACGGAGGCGTAGTGCCCGAGCTGGCCTCCCGCGCCCATATGCAGAACATTGTGCCGGTAGTGCATGCCGCCTTGCAGAAAGCAGCGCTTCCAGCTTTGTCCACCGAAGCCTTGGCGAAGGTGGACAATGACGCTCAGGACGGGACTACCGCTCAAGACCCGTCCGGTCCGCAGGACCTGACGATCGCTCAGCTATCAACTACCGCCCAGGACATGTTACAATCCGTTACGGCCATCGCCTTTACCCAGGCGCCGGGTCTCATTGGTTCCTTACTGGTGGGCGCCCAGTTTGCCAAATCACTGGCGTTGGCCCTGAACGTACCGCTCATTGCCGTTCACCATATGCAGGCGCACGTGCTGGCTAACCTCATTGAAGATCCGCAACCGGAATTTCCCTTCCTCTGCTTAACCGTCAGTGGCGGTCATACGCAGATCGTTCTGTGCGAATCGCCGCATTCGCTCAAAGTGATCGGCGAAACCATGGACGATGCCGCCGGGGAAGCCTTTGATAAATCAGCCAAACTATTAGGACTCCCCTACCCGGGCGGTCCATTAATTGATAAATACGCCCAAACGGGTAACCCCAACCGGTTTAAATTTCCGGAGCCGCAAATAACCGGACTGAACTTCAGTTTCAGCGGTCTTAAGACCGCCATCCTGTACTTCTTGCAGGAAAACACCGCTGCCAATCCCCGCTTTATTGAGGAGAACCTGGCCGATATCTGCGCTTCCATCCAACACCGCATCGTTTCTATTTTGTTGAATAAACTAAAAGCCGCCGCCCTTACAACAGGGATAGATCAGTTGTGCATTGCCGGTGGCGTATCTGCCAACAGCGGCTTGCGCAAAGCATTTACAGAACTGGGACAGAAAAACAACTGGCAAACCTTTATTCCCGCTTTTCAATACTGTACCGATAATGCCGCGATGATTGCGTTGACGGGATACTTCAAATATCTCAATGGGGAGTTTGTGGATCTGGGAGTGAGTCCTACGGCGAGAGCGGAATGGTAACCCCTGGAAAATGAGAAATGAGAAATAAGAAATTAAAAATAAAAAAGGGAATACAAAAGACGAAAAAGGGAATACAAAAGGAACGAAATGTCGAAACCCTGCCTTTACTTTCTTATTCTTAATTCTTTATTTTTAATTCTGTATTTCTGTATTTACTTTTTCATTCTTCATTTTTAATTTTTAATTCTGTATTTCTGTATTCACTTTTTCATTCCTCATTCTTCATTTTTAATTTTTAATTCTGTAATTCTGTATTTCTGTATTCACTTCAACATTCAATATTGGACATTCAATATTCAATATTCATCTCAATGGCAAACTCTTATTTTCAATTTAAACACTTCACCATCCACCAGGATCAGTGCGCAATGAAAGTCTGTACCGACGCCTGTATCCTCGGTGCCTGGTTCTCGGCCAAAATACCAAACTATTCCACCGTGCTGGATATCGGTAGCGGGACCGGCCTGCTCATGATGATGCTCGCTCAACGCTCCCAGGCCGAAATACACGGCATCGAGATTGACCCGGACGCTTTTAAGCAATTGAAGGAAAATACCCACCAGAACGCCTGGAGCACACGCCTGAAGGTATTCCACGGCGATGCCCGCGCATATTCCTTACCGCTGAAATACGATTTCATTATTTCCAACCCTCCGTTCTTCGACAACGACCTGCAATCGACCAGTGAAACCGAGCAGATCGCCAAACACAGCAAACACCTCACCCTCGAAGCCCTCATTCAGGTGATCGGTGAAAACCTGCAACCGCATGGCGCATTCGGCATCCTGCTCCCTTACCATCGCTGGGAATATTTCAATAAACTGGCTACCAAAAACAACTTCTCGCTCACCGAAAAACTGTTCGTGCGGCAAAGCCCGAAGCATCCCTTTTTCCGCGCCATTTTACATTATACCAGAACGCCCGATAATTTTGCGCCAACCTTCGAACTAACGATCCAACAGGAGGACCGCACCTATACCCCGGAGTTTGTGGAACTGTTGAAAGATTATTATCTGTACCTGTGAGAAAAGAATGAAGGTTGAAGGATGAAGGATAAGTCCTACAACTAATTGTACTCCTTCAACTTTCAACCTTCCGTTTTCTACTTTCAATTTTAAGCTACATACTTACGCTTTTCTTCTAGGCCTATAGCCTCAAGCCTAACATACATAGGGTCTGCCATAACATTCGCCCCCGCCCTGAGCGGCCCTTGAAGGGTGGACGTGGTCTCGTGGGTAGTAAAGGGGTTTACGCCTACATATACATCAAATATCCCGGAATTACCCTGGTTGTCCGCAATCACGACATAGTCCTGATACAGCCCGGGTGTAGTCCATTTGATCGTGACATACAGCGGGCCTGCTGCAGGATCCGTGTTTTGCGCCACGATAGTGCCCGAACCTACACTCCAGGTATAGGTAGCGCCTGCTGCAACCGGCGTGGCATAATAAGTAAAATCGGGTGCGTCCCATGCAAAATGCTCACCGGTAATAGGAATGTCTGCTGAAAAAGCGGTACTGCCAAAGGCAAAAAAGAGGGATACAAAAAGCGAACATGCTTTTAATTTCATAAAAAAAGATTTTTGGTTAATGAACACTGAAGATAATATAAAAAGGGAAAACGGGTGCGCGGCGTTAGTCACCTGAACGGGAGACGGGAGACATGAAACGTGAGACGCAAGACGCAAAATGCAAAACGCAAAACGTGAAACGTGAAATGGGAAACGCGAATGCGAAACGGAAGACGGGAGACGTGCATCGTGAAGCGTGCGACTTGTAACGCTATTTGTATTTGCATTCACCATTGACCATTCACCATTCACCATTTGTATTTCTCACCGGCACATTGTATTTTACCGCCAGAATCCTGTACTATGAACGACATCCGCTCCTCCTATATAAAAGTATTGCCCCTGGTGTTCCTGGCCGCACTACTGGCAACCGGTCTGCAGATCTATAAAGATTTTCATTTCTCAGCCTTACCAAAGCCGGGCGAACTGGTTCCCTTAGAAGTGCTTATTACCTTTATTAAAAATGGGGTATTATGGGCAGGTATCGGCTGGGCCTTTAAAAGAATGAAAGAAGCTGCGCTGGCATTTGGCACTTTCGTTTTGTTGTTCTTTGTCAACCTCCTGTTCAACAAAATGGCGTTCATCCAGCAGTCGATCGTACTAAATAATCTGCAAACCCTTTTATTCAACTTCACGTTCCTGCCAGCACTGGTATTTGGCGTGGCCTGCTTCAAAACCCGTGGCATCATATATTTCTTACCCCTGGCTGTATTCGCATATGCCATTACTTTGTTTTTCCAGGGCAGCGCATTCCTCCACATGTCGCCTTACAACACCTGGTATCGCGCATTACGGATCGACGAGCATTTTAGAATATATTCCGGTGACCATACGTTCCGCATGCTGAACCTGCTGTCCTATACATTTCACATAGCAACCCTGTGCAGTTCGTTTATCATTATTAGCGAATGCTTTCAGGCAGCCACCCTTCAAAAAAAATTCAGACAACTATTCCATATTGATTTTTCCAATCGGTACACAAAGCCCGGCGCGGTGAGTCTTTTTTTTGCACTACGGCTGATGATCAACCTGCTGGTGATTGGACTATACACCTATCCCTTTTCCAGTTTTATTGCATCTGGCAGCATCTACTACCATGGTATGTCCCTGTTTTCATTTATCGTTACCATGGCGGCTGGTCTGGTATGCCTGGCCGTTACCGTATTGTATTACCGGAAATTCCTGGTAGAATACTTTATCAGCATCCGCAAAAAGACCTCCTGGCTGTTCTGGATCGTAAACATCCCCATCGTTGGCATGCTGGTATTTCCCTTTGTAGTATTAGCAAAAATGGCCATCAATAACACGGAGGAAAGAACCACCTTTTATTTCAATGATGCCATGTACTACCAAAAGCCGTATAAGATCCTGGTGGTTATGTTGGTGATCAGTCTGTTGGGCTTATTTGTGAGTCCGAATATGGATGGTAGTGGCCAGGCTTACTGGCTCCTCTGGTTCGCAGAAGTGTGCCTGCTGATCTGGTATGCCACATCCGCCTCCGGTTTTTATGCCATCCTCACCATCGGCGCCGCCGGTCTTGTCTTTTTCCTGGCATCAGTATATATCGATATTCAGGAATATTATAAGCCGGTGCCTTACACTTTTAATTCGCACCTGGAATCACCCATAAACAAATATTCCATTTCTCTCTGGCTGATAAGCGCGTTCAATATTGTTCAATATACGGTCCTGTTACCGGTGTTCCATTTGAATAAAATGAAAGTGTTGAATGGTGCCTAAACTATAAACATTCACCCCCTGGTAAGCATTCCTCACATTTTCTAGTAACATAGTGATAATCACTACCTTTTAAATTTCTGAAAACCAACAACGTAAATAGCAGCATTATATATATTCGTGTATTATAATTCAAAAATCGAATATTTGTCCGTCCATATCCGTTGAAATACGGTGAAACACGCTGGTACATGACCCAACCTTGTCTGAATTTTGGATTCCCGCGTTAAAAACCGAAACTGACATGAAAAGCAAATTGCGTTTTAGCCTTCTTTTGCTGCCCTTCGTATTGCCGATTTTATTTGTTGCCTGTAATAAAGCAGATCATTCTGACACTGCTGATGATCCTGCTGAACCTTTCAGCAATACGAACACATTCACAACTACTACCACCACCTTATGCCCCAATGCGCCCAATTACGGCGACAGTATCATTTACCTGCAACCGGTCAATGGTCAGTATACCGTTCCTCCGGTCAATAACATCGGCATCAAGGGCACCTATGTTTCCTGGCCCGAGGGTCTTGACATCAATAGTAACACCGGGGTCATTAACGTCTCCAAAAGTGAAACCGGCGTACGGTATAAAATTGGTTTTGTAAAGAATGGCGCCACCGATACCTGCATAAGCGAGCTGATCATCGGCGGTATGACGTATCTCGACAACATCTTTGTAATGGACAGGAACGATACCCTCGCGCTGCCTGTTTTCAATGCCAACCCGAACAACACGTCCATCTGTGATATGAGCGACGATAGCGATTATCCCGACAACAACGGCAATGGCAATAACAAATGTGCGTTCGACGATGACGTGCCCGGACAAAAAGCCAATGACCAGAAACTACGGGTACGTACCAAAAGCGGGATCATCAACCTGAAAAAATCTTTGGCCGACGGCCTTTTTGGAAACAACCCGAAAAACGGCGACAGCAAAAAGATAAAGATCAATTACCGGCTGAACGACGACAGCAAAAAATCGACTCAAAAGATCACCGTACAGGTGATGTATTACGATAAAGTATCAAGCATCCCCATCGCCCTGCAACAGGAAGTGGCGGGTAAACGAACCAGCATGACCAGTTACCAGATCGTAAATGGCAAACCCCGGCCGCCATTGTTGATTATTGCCGGCTTGTCGTATTAACGATCACTTTTCCTCAATCACCCTTAACTTCGCCAACCCATGGGAAAAATGGTGCGGGCTACTTTACGGGGCATAACATGGAAAGCCTGGCTGCTGCTGGCCGCCTGGTTAATGTGCGCCTACCATACCGGCAATCCCGCGCACACGCGGCACAAGCCCACCAACATCACCATCCAGTCGCTTTACAGCAAAGCCAATCGCTTATTCAAACTAACGAACCCCACCGACGCCACCGACAGCCTCGCGCTCGTCACCTTTCAACAGGTCATTGACGGAGCCGCCCAACAAAGCAGCGTACCCGACACCCTCCTGTTCTTTGCCCACCTGCACAAAGGCATTTTGCTCGATGTAAGCACCAATTACCCGCAAGCCATTGAAGCCTATCTGCAGGCGCACCGCATCAAACAACGCAATCCCCATTGGAGCGATTCGCTGTTATATGAAGTGGCCGGTCATACCGGGTCGGCGTATTATCACCTGAACAATTTTGACTCAGCCAGTTATTTTCTGCTGCAGGCCGAATCGCTGTCGCAACGTTTTCCCGGCGTACCCGAAAAAGAACGGTTGTACAACGACCTGGGCGTGCTGTATTATGAGAACGGCAACTATTTACAAAGCAGGAACTATTTCACGCAGGCGCTGGCCATCATCAATAAAAAACCCGCGAAAGACAAAGACGCCACCTGGGTGGTGAACTTTGAGAACAATATTGCCGCTGCCTGTTACAAGCTCGGGTTGTACCAACAGGCCATTGCTATTTACCACACCATCTGTTCGCAAAAATTATTTAACAGCGAGATCTTTATGAATATGGGCCTCGCTTATAATGCCATGGGCCAGTACCAACAGGCGCTGAGCTGGTTTCACCGGGTAAACGCTGCTACCCTGCCCCGCGTGCTGAACGAACTGGCGCATACGCACGGCCTGCTCCACCATCTTGATTCGGCGGACTATTACCTCACCCGTTTTCAACAGTTGCTGGCAACCCGCCAAACATCAGTCAATACGGTGTATACGGGCATGAACTTCTTTTACCGGGGCGACCTGCTGGTGCAGCAACAACAATATGAAGCAGCCTTACAAGCTTATCAGCAGGCCATCATTGTATTCAGCGGACATTTTAACGATACAAATCCACAGGCAAACCCAACCAATTTTACCGGCACCTTTACCTCGTACCGGTTGTTCGATGCCCTGTATAAAAAAGCCACCACGTTTGAAGCGCTTTACCAGGTACATAAGAACGAAGCCCAGCTGCAAACAGCGTTGGCCACCTATACCAGCGCTATCTCCCTGTTACGGTATATTGAAAAATGCTACGATACCGATGATGCCAAATTGTTTTTGAAGAACAACAACCAGCAGGTATACCAGCATGCAGTAACAGTATGTTTGCAATTGCAAACGCTGCATCCCAATACCGGGTATGCACAACAAGCCTTTTTGTTTGCCGAGCGCAACAAGGCTTCGGTAATGTACAGCGGCATAACGGAAAAGGGACTTCGCAAACTACCCGGTATCGATCCGGCACTCGTGCAGCAGGAAAGTAGTATCAAACACCACCTGGCCCGGGTAAGCATCAAAGGCGATAAAACGCAGGATAGTGCCACCCTGGCGGCGTTGGCCAGTCAGAAGGCCGCCTTTGAAATACAACTGGCACAGGTGCAACACGCCATTGAGCAGAACAGCAGTTATTACCAACTCAAATACAGCGAAACCTTTCCCCGCCCCGACTCTATTAAACAATGCATACAATCTGATCAGGCAGTCATTAGTTTTTATGTCACGGGAAATACCTTGCAGGTTTTTGTGATCACGAAAGCCGGGTTTAAACAGACCAGCATCGATTCCTTTGCCACTGTACAACAAAATATAACGCATTGGCTCACTGCATTACAAAACCCGCAACCGGGCCGGTCTTTTAAAGGTGCACCCTGGGGCGCGTTGTTGTACCAGCAATTGGTAAAACCGGTACAGGCACTGGCCGGTGCTACCACCGAATGGATCATCATCCCCGATAATATTTTGTATTATCTGCCTTTTGAATCGTTACCTGCAGAGGCCGGCGACAACGCCAAAACATTACTGGAGACCAATGAGATCAGTTACCAGTTCTCCTCGCGGTCTATTGTACATAAAACCACCCCCTCACCCACTGCTGACATACAAACCCTGGCCTTTGCGCCGTTTGCACAAACCGGTATGGCCTTTCCGCATCCTGATTACAACTATATGCAACAACTGCCCGCCTCGGCGCAGGAAATTGCACATTTACCCGGACGAGCTTTCACCGGCACCACCGCTACCAAGGAACAGTTCCTTACTAACATCAATCGATATCCCGTAGTGCATTTAGCTACCCATGCCATTGCCGATACGGGTAATAGCACCGCTTCGTTTATTGCCTTCTACCCGCAAACCCAACAACCCGCCAACGATGCTTTGTACCTCGAAGAATTGTATGACTTACAGATGGACGCAACGCGGCTGCTTATCATCAGCGCCTGTGAAACGGGACACGGTCAACTGGTGACCAGCGAAGGTGTGCTGAGCCTTACACGCGGTTTTGCGTATGCGGGTTGCCAAAGCATTGTAAACAGTTTGTGGAAAGCCGATGATGAGGCCACAGCCGCCATCCTGCATCAGTTTCATATATACCTGCAAAAAGGTTATACAAAATCAAAAGCATTGCGACAGGCAAAACTCGATTACCTGCATAGCAATGCCTTGCATAAAACGCCCGAATACTGGGCGCATTTAATTATCACCGGCGATACACAGCCGCTAATACAATCGCGGATGTGGAACCGGTGGTTGCTTGTAATTGGTGGAGGGGCAGCGCTCTTGTTGTTGGGGATCTATCTTTCTAAAAGGAGAAAAAAGTCGAC
>DASUVL010000157.1:0-11919 GCA_036379015.1 Niastella sp. | reverse complement strand
GCTTACTCAAATATTCAGAAAGCTTCAAATGCATTTCACTATCTGAAGCTTGAAATGTTTCAATAATTAATACTTTAATTTGCTCAACCAGCACCTTTTTCTTATCATCCATCAATTCCAATTCATAGTGTTTTAAAGCAGCTTTCAGTTTCTTTTGTTGTTCCGGGGTAAGCGCTGCTGCCAGTTTCACTTCTCCTAATTCTATGTGCAGGTAATCGATCTTAAGTTCTTTCAAAACAGATTGTACGGCCATTTTACACCGCACACTAACCATGTTTTTAATGTAAATGTTCATTTGTATTGCCTTTTTTGCAGGAAACGCATGTTTTCAGGCACGAATTGAGGAAAGCGTTTTTGTAGATAGGATGGCTGGATAAAGCATTGAGACCCTTAGCTTTCTAAAGGTAAGGAAAAGAAGTCCGTATAAGTTTATTACTTTTTACTTACCTGAAATATCTACCTTTAACGGGTATTATTCAAAGTAAAGCAGTCTAAAACCGGTCAGACCAATACCTCTCCCGTTCGCATTTATCAGCGCCACCCTATAAGTTAACACATTTATTATAATTTATCTATATCTGTTTTATAGTCACCGAAGGAAAAGTGCCATCAAATAATAATGAAAGCAAAAAAAGAGAAATCAAAGATCCTTTCGGCCAACTTTTTCCCCGTAGTAGGCGTTGGCGCTTCGGCCGGCGGCCTTGATGCATTTAAAAGACTGCTAAGGGCCATTCCCGAAAATTCAGGCATGGCATATGTGCTTGTACAGCATTTAGATCCCAGCCACGAGAGTTTGTTGCCCGAAATACTGCAAAAAGCTACAAGTATTCCGGTTTTAGAAATTGCTAATGATATTAAAGTAGAGCCTAATCATATTTATGTGATCCCATCTAATAAAATAATGGTGGCCAATGATGGGGTATTAGAACTCACTACCCGCCCTGAAAAAATTAAAAATGCAAAGAACCTGCCCATAGATATTTTCTTTACTTCGCTGGCAGAAGTGCATCAGGCCCATGCAATTGGAGTAGTATTATCAGGTACAGCCTCCGATGGTACATTAGGATTGAAAGCGATCAAAGATCATGGAGGCCTCACCTTTGCACAGGACGAAGAATCAGCTGCATATGAAGGTATGCCCCACAGTGCAGCACAGGCAGGCGTGGTTGATTTTATTCTGCCGCCTGAAAAAATTCCGGAAAAACTGCTGGAACTCACTAAGATCATAAATACCCGGCATGAAAATGACCAAACCCTGCCTATAGAAAATGAGGAAGTGTTTAAACATATTATTTCACTACTACGAATTCGGAAGGGAACCGATTTTACGTATTACAAACAAACTACCATCCGCAGAAGGATATTGCGCAGGATGGCGTTAAATAAAAACGATGAACCTGCAGGTTATCTGAAATATTTGAGGGTAAATAAAGCAGAACAGGATGTTTTATACCAGGACCTTTTAATTCCGGTAACTTCCTTTTTCCGTGACCCCAAAACATTCGAAAATCTATGCGAAACGGTTTTTCCACTCATTGTAAAAAATAAAGCGGCCGGCGAAACCATAAGGATATGGGTGGCGGGGTGCAGCACCGGCGAAGAAGCTTATTCCATAGCCATTTGCATTAAAGAATTTTTAGACGATCACGCTATTACAGTACCGGCAGGCAGCGTGCAGATCTTTGCCAGCGACATCAGCGAACCTGCAATTGCAAAAGCCCGTTTAGGCATATATACAAAAAGCGAATTAACTTCTCTTACACCACATCGGCTGAAAGATTTTTTTACAAAATCCAATGGGGGCTATCAGGTAAATAAGCAGGTCAGGGATATGTGCGTATTTGCCACGCACAATTTTCTAAAAGACCCGCCATTCAGCAAAATGGACCTTATAAGCTGCCGCAATGTGCTTATTTACATGGAACCTTACCTGCAAAAAAAGGCGCTTACTACTTTTCATTATGCATTAAACCCAAAAGCATTTTTACTACTAGGAAAATCAGAAACCACGGGTGGTGTTAGTGATCTTTTCGCCCCTGTTGCCAAGAACGATAAGTTATTTACCCGCAAAGATGTAACAAGCAGGCATATTCCCGTAACCAGCCAACGCAGTGAAAAGCATCTGTCGGCAATGGATCCCGTTTTAAATACGGAGCATAAACGCGCTGATTTTCAAAAAACGGCTGATGATATTATTCTTAGTAAATATACCCCGGCTGGTGTAATAGTAAACGAAGCGATGGATATTGTGCATTTCAGAGGCAGCACCGGCGACTATTTAGAACCATCTCCCGGTAAAGCCAGCTTTAATTTATTAAAAATGGTGAAACAGGGTTTGGCTTTTGAACTGCGTAATATTTTGCACAAAGCAAAAAAAGACCATGCACCGGTGATAAAAGAAAATATTCAGCTGATAATACATGACCGCCCGCAAAAGATCTCTATTGAAGCCGTGCCCTTACCTAATCTTATTGATCCGCATTACTTAATACTTTTTCACAATCAATCTTTATCGCAGCCGGCGAAGACTCAACCATCCATTAAAAGAACAAAGGACGAAAAAGATCTTCGTATCCGGCAGTTAGAACAGGAATTGACGCAAACCCTTGAAGATATGCGCAGCATTACCGAAGACCAGGAGGCGGCTAATGAAGAACTGCAAAGCGCCAATGAAGAATTGCTTAGTGGCAGCGAAGAACTGCAGAGCCTGAACGAAGAACTGGAAACCAGCAAAGAAGAACTGCAAAGCACCAATGAAGAACTGACTGTTGTAAACCAGGAAATGATCAACCTGAATGAACAGGCATCAGCCGCGAGGGATTATGCGGAAGCCATTATTATCAACATCCGTGAACCATTGTTGGTACTGGATAAAAACCTGCGCATAAAAACCGCCAACAGCTCTTTTTATAAAACATTCCAGGTAAATGAAACGGATACCGAGGGCGCTTTAATTTATGACGTCGGTAACAAACAATGGAACATTCCTGCATTGCGTACCCTGCTCGAAAAAATACTTCCTGAAAAATCAATACTTACCGACTATGAGGTAACGCATAACTTTGCAACCATTGGCAATCGCACAATGCTGCTGAATGCCCGTGAAGTAATAAACAATAAAAGCCCGGAGAAACTGATCCTGCTTTCTATTGAAGATATAACCGAACGCTTTCTTATTCGTAAAAAAATTGAAGAGCAAAAACAGGAATTAGAAAAAGCTGTACTGAAAAGAACGTACGAACTGCAGCAAGCCAACGAAGCGCTCGAAGAAAAAAACAATGAGTTAAAAAAAATCAATAAAGAGCTTGAATCATTCACTTATGTAACCAGCCACGATCTGCAGGAACCCTTGCGCAAAATTCAAACCTTCGCCAGCAAGATACTCTCAAAAGAAAATCAACACTTATCCGATAAGGGGAAAGATTATTTTAACAGAATGCAAACAGCAGCCGCCAGGATGCAACAACTTATCGAGGACCTGCTTGCTTTCTCCCGTATTAACATGGAGGTACGAAATATAGAAACCACCGAACTCAATACTATTGTAGAAGAAGTAAAAACCGAGCTGGCAGAAACTATTGAAGAAAAACATGCCATCATTGAGGCCACCGAACTTTGCCCGGCAAACATTATACCGTTCCAGTTTCGCCAGCTTATGCACAACCTTATAGGCAATGCCCTCAAATTCTCAAAAACCGGCATCCCGCCACACATCATAATTAAAGCCAGCTCTATAAATGGCAGTGAATTAACTACAATATCAGGGATCTCACCTGAAAAAAACTATTGCCATATCATCGTCACCGATAATGGCATTGGCTTCGATCCTCAATATAAAGACCAGATATTTGAAGTATTTCAACGGCTGCACGAAAGGGAAGAATTTGAGGGTACAGGGATCGGGCTTGCCATCGTTAAAAAAATTGTGCAGAACCACCACGGCATCATTACAGCAACCAGCGAGTTTGGCGAAGGTGCAACATTTGATATTTATATTCCTGCCGGACTAAAAAATTGACACGTTGACACCGCATGTTCTATCCCATAAAAAGTTGGGATATCCCTTTCTGCATTCATTACACAATTATTGAAATAAGTTATATCATTCACACATTTACAGCGACAGATCACTCAATCTGTTAGCACAGGCATTACACTATTGCGTGCCATTGTTATACAATTCACACATTAATTTGGGCAACCATTGCTGTTGTTACTATTTAACTAACGTTAAAGGATATATTATGAGGTATATTAACCCCCTTATCAGGTTTATATGAACAATTGATCTTGAATTCAGGCGGCATGCGAATTGAATGAACAGTATAAACTAATGTGTATAAACTAATGTGTATGAAACAGTGTTACTTGATCTTTTGTTTTTTACTACTAACCATAACTGTAATTAAATCCCAGACCTTTCCTGGTTACCGTACCGGTAATTATACAGGTGTAAATGGTGTAGTTTTCAATCCTGCTAATATTGCTGACAACCGTTTTTTGTGGGATGTGAATGTTTTTGCCATCAATGGCTTTGTGGGTACAAACCAATCGGGCCTTCGTTTTAAAGATATCACCCGTTCTTTCAATGCCGATTCATTAAAATCAAAATTATTGCGTGGCAATGACCACCTTAATAGCCTATCCTATGCTGATGTACTGGGGCCCTCTGTAATGTTTAGCCTCAGCCCTAAAACATCCCTTGCTTTCACAACACGTTCACGGGTATTTGCCAACGGAAGCGATATAAACGGCAACCTGGCAAGCACTATACTTGATGGCGGAATGACCACAACAGGAGTTCCATTTACGTTTGATAACAGTATGCTGGTGCATTCAACAGGCTGGACGGAGATTGGCGGATCTGTAGGTCAGGTTTTAACCAATAAAGGAAGTCAGAATTTTTTTAAAGCCGGTATTACGCTTAAATATATTGCCGGAACAGCGGATTCCTATTTATCAACCAATGGCCTTTCCGGAACTGTCAATGGAAACGGAAACACGTATTTAACGTCAACATCCGGTTCGCTCTCATTAAACACCACGGATGCTAATTTTAATGATTATAAATTTAAAGACTTCTTCAAATTCAATGGACATGGATTTGGCGGAGATATCGGATTCGTGTATGAATGGCGCCCCGCTGCCGACTATTCCATGTATGAATCAGATCGTTTTGAAAATAAGTATAAATTAAAAATAGCCGCTTCCTTACTGGATGTGGGAAGAATAAACTTCAACCGGAGCAATAACCAGGCGGCAAATTATGCGGTTAACATACCTTCAGGTGAAACCTTTGCACTGAACCAGTTTGCAGATAAGTCGATAAAGGATTACAAAACCATTCTTGATGCAAGCCCTTATTTCACAGGCACGCCCGCCAGTAATTCATATAAAGTAACGCTTCCGACCACCATACATGCAGAAGTAGATTATATGATAGGTAAAGGTTTTGCTTTGAATGCGGCAGGTCAGTTCATGGCCAACCAAAAAGGTACACTTTCCCTGTATTATTATAACGCCTATAGTTTAACACCGCGGTGGGAAAACAAGATGTTCAGTATTGAGCTTCCTTTAAGTTATAATGAATTAACGCAATTGAATGCCGGCGTGGCTTTCAGAGCAGGGCCTTTCTTTATTGGTTCCGGAAGTGTTCTTACTGCCCTGGTACATGATTCCAAACAAGCCGATTTGCATCTTGGATTCCATTTTGGCATGCAGCACAAGAAGAGGATCAAACCTGATGGTGATAAGGATGGTGTTTATGATGACGTTGATAAGTGTCCTGATGTTGCCGGTTTGTCACGCTATAATGGTTGCCCTATCCCCGACACTGATGGCGATGGCATTAACGATGAACAAGATTCATGCGTAACAGTGATTGGTATACAACGTTACAATGGTTGTCCTATTCCCGATTCAGACGGCGACAGTGTTAATGATGAAGAAGATTCTTGCAAAGATGTTGCCGGTCTTAAAAAATTTAATGGATGCCCTGATACTGATGGCGACAATATAATGGATAAGGAAGATAAATGTCCTACTGTTGCCGGTGTTGCAAAATATAATGGCTGCCCTGTACCGGATACAGATAAAGATGGTATAGCTGATGATGAAGATCTTTGCCCCAACGATCCGGGCCCTGCATCTTCAAAAGGATGTCCTGTTGAAAAAGTAGTCCTTCAGATAACAGCCGATTTTAAGAACATCCTGTTTGATTACGGTAAAGCGACGATCAGGCATGAATCAGATTCCATTCTTTCAAGATCAGCCGGGGTTATGAATGACCAGATCAGCAACTCGAATTTTTACATCGATGGATATACTGATAATAAAGGAAGCGTGGCCTTTAATAAAAAACTGTCAAAAGCAAGAGCACAGGCTGTAGCAAATGCTTTGATTGCAAATGGGATTAACAAATCGCGCATAGTAGTGCGGGGCTTTGGAAAGGACAACCCGGTTTGCGATAATAAGACAGAAGAAGGCAGACAATGCAATAGAAGAGTTGAAGTTGTGATCAGAAATGTTAATCAAAAAGAAGAAAAGAGAACTATAAAAGTGAAGCCATAACTTAAAATATAAGGGCTTATATAAAAAAAATCCGGAAGAAATTCCGGATTTTTTGCGTTTATTACTGATTTGCCAAATAACGCACAATCTGTAAAGGCTCCGGTTTATTACCAGACGAGGATGTTGATCCTTCTGTACCAATGCCCCTCAATTCCTTCAGTTCCGGATTCAATAACAAGGTGTATTTCGTCTGGTGTTCATCGATCGCTTCCACCTGGATAGCGTCACTTATACTGACCTTGTTTCCTTTGATGTCTGTTGCTGGCCTTACTTTCAACCCGATCTTTTGTCCATCCAATGCGATGCACCAGGCCATCACCGTCTCATTCGTGTTTCTTCTAAAAATGGTAACGGGCACATGGTCGCCTTCGAATCGTTCGCCATATCCCGTTATTACTCTCATGGAGTCGGTGCCGGCAGCACTGATCATGACCTGTTTCCCTGAATGCAAACGTGTTGAAAGGTGCACCGATTGAAGGTTTGACGAAATGGCGCCATTGGTAATGACCTTGTATCCATTTCGAACCGAGTCGGCCCAGGGTTCCTTGCCAGGTAACAATTCCCATTTGCCGGCCTGGTGATACATGATATCCAGCTCCACGGGCGATTCCGTGGTTTTGAACTGATCGATGATCATAACTAAATTATTGGAAAGCAGGCAGGCAGTGCGTACAAATTTTGTATTATTATAGGCATTGGTGGTTTCGGTGATCACATAATGCGGCCCTTTTTTATTATTGAAGAAAAGGCACTTTCCGGCAGAGCGTTTTTGTTGCGCGCCATTCACAACAAAAGTATTGTGCGCCATAGTGCTCTGATACCAATTCGTATTCAGCAACGAAGCATAACTTTCCGTGGCTGGTGTGATCGCCACCTGTTCACTCCCTTTGTAAAGAACAAAGTTCAGCTCATCGTAGTGAACGTGGGTTCCGGTCCGGCGATCGTATTTCAGATAGAGCGAAAGATTATTATCCCCATAACCATTCGATAACATGGCTATTGACGCATCAGGTAAATTCCGGCTATGCACCGGGATATATTTCAGATGCTTCGGTAAACTGTCTTCACCATATAATAATGACCAGCCTGTAAACACCGGACCGAGATTATTGTACTTCCCTCTTCTATCGCGGTTGATCGGTATTGCATAGAGGGAATCTTTGAAATGATGATAAGCCCACTCGTACAAATATCCCTCCGTATGCAGGTTTACCGCCCTGGAATCATTGAAAGCAGGTATCCAATAGTGAGGGTTTGCCATAAAGATCGGCCCTCTGTACATTCTTTTCAGCACATCGAGGTTGATGTTGTAACCAGCATTGCGGGCAGATTGCGCCAATTGTGTCAGTGCTGTAAGCGCGTAATAATGGTAACTTGCAGAACGCTCGAACCAAAGTCCCTCTTTGGTTACCCCTTTGGTAACAAGATCCCTGAAACCAGTGGTGTCTTTTGTTAATGCATAGGTGATCATTTCCTGATCGCCGGTTAGAAAGCCAACCATGCCCACTGCTGCGGATTTCCAGCACTGGATATTATGGATCTGGTTTAGTCCATTAATAATAAGCCTGGCCGAAGGCACCAGCAATTGATTGGTGATCAGGTTGCGATCTGCTTCATTCAGCGTTTCCCAGATCAGGTCGGTGCTTTGTACCATATCTATCAACCAGATCGATTCGTCGAGCCCCTGTACATGTATCTTTCCCTTGCCTACAATATTGACCCTGTCTTCATATTTATTTCTAACAGGTAGCTCCGGATACAATGCGGCGTAAGCTAACAGGATCTCCCTGGCTTTTTTCGCGTACGCAGAATCGTTGCTGATCTGCCAGGCAAGTCCCAGCTCAAGCGCTCCCTGTGCCCATGCATCATGAATAAAGCCAATCACTACGCCATCGTAATCATATTGCACTTTAGTCGGGTCCGATGTTACTTTCTGGCCGGTAACCTGGTCAAAGTGTTCCCACTGCCAGTCTCCTGTTTGTTTGCCACGCATCAGTTCATACCCCGATACCGGGCTAACATAATAATGATTCCAGTTACCGGCACGGGTAGGTATCTCTATTTTTTGTTCAAGATATTTTTTTGCATTGGCTTCAAGAAGTTGCCAGCTTGCCTTTTTCCACGGCGTTTTTTGAATATTCAGCTTAATAAATTGCAAATCGTTTTGGGTAACAAGTAGAAAAGGATGCTTTGCAGATGTTTGGCCAATTAAATGTAAAGATGTGAGCACGAAAAAAAACATGACAACTATACCAATAACCGAAAATTTCATAGACGAGGTTTAGAGAATTTTATTATTTTTAAGTAAGTTAACCAAATCATTTATCAACTCATCAACCAAAGCTTGCCGTGAGAATATTTTACTTAACCATTTGCTATTTGCTGATACTTTTCTCTCTAAAAGCTCAAACTACCAGTACCGATCAACAAGATCTTTTTGGTGTTTCTTATTCAAAGAAAGGCAAGATCGTAAGGATGGTGACCATCCGGGAAACGCCTGCCGCATTGAATGGACAATCAACTGGTAATTTTGTGAATTCAGCTTTATTACCTGTGTACCGGGGCGAAACCGTGTTTGTTACCGGGGAAGAAGCGTACACATCTAACGGTTCACTGGCAAAGACCTTGCTCAAAAGCGCTGGGGTAGCTACCCTTGGGTATGCACTAGGTAAGAACGAGTTTTATTCAGGCAAAGAAAATCCGCGTCATCGTACATCGCGAGCGTTGATCCCGGCGGTTTCAGCCGGTGTAGCCGTTTCATTTCACGATGTGATGAAAGCGAGAGGACTGCCTGATGCGGGACTGGAATATTACTTATATAATAAGGAGAAAAAAATAGTCGCTTCGGGTACCAAACGGATCACCAGGCAATCCCGTGACAAGTTCGCCGGATTTAATCTACCCATAGCGATATCCGAAGATGGCTTTTTGCAGGTTGTATATAAGAATAAGGGAAAGAGCCATGTGCTGGTGAATAAGTTGCAGGTAACCTTCGAGCAAAACAATGATTATATCCCTGCAAAAGGTTCTATCGCCAATGATCTTAATTTACAGAACAACGCTGAGTGCATGCCCGATCACGAATGTGGTACCTGTGATGAAGGAACTGAGTGTTATAATGAATGTGTATGCCATCCCAGCTGGTGCGAACCTGATGATCCAGATCCCTGCTGGATAGATCCCTGTATATGTGATCCCTGGGGCTGTGGGGAGGATCCAGGCGATCCGGGAGATGATCCCTGCGATTACGATCCTTACAGTTGCGATTGTTATTCCTATGCCGATGCAAATCCTTGCGAGTGTTCTATAGATTGTGGTCCCGGACCTGAAGATCCACCAGATCCACCCGTAGTAGATCCCTGTAACCAGGCAATGAAGAATCAGGCGACTATGGCTTCAAGCTTTTACAACTCCAGGGTGGCCCCGATACCCAAGCCATTCCTGTCAACGCTCAGTACAAACCCGAATGAGCAGGTGTGGACCATCCAGACCGACAACACTATTGGCTTCTATTCGCCCGGATCATCGAATACCGCGCCGTTAGATTTCAATCATTATACGTCGGCCATTGGGCATACGCATCCTCCGTCAGCGATACCAGCTCCTTCGCCCAGGGATATCTATACACTTAATAATGTTGCACAAAATACGGCTGTCGGAGCAACGACTGACTCTTATATTTACGCAGCAGATGGGTCGCTGTATGTGCTGCATGTTACAGATCCGTCAGAGTTGAGTACCTTTACTTCCACTTACCCAAAGGCAGGCAATCTTGATGCAGCCACTAATAATTTCGTAACTGGTACGCCGCTGCAGCTTGAAATGGAAAAAGCTATTAACTATTATACAAGTACCGGCGGCCTTAGTTACAATGCCGCTTATGAGAAAGCATTTGCGTATGTTTTGGATCAAGGGAATACAGGCTTAACTTTGATGAAGATGAACCCGGTTACCAATCAATTTGAACCTATGCTGGTGACAGGTAATTTTACCAATCCGGCTGCTCCGGTGTACACACAACATCCATGTAATTAAATTATTGACATGAAACTTTTGCTTTCGATATCTATTGTACTATTTGCTGTTTCCTCCTGCAGCGCGCAAAAAACAGGAACACAGTCTGTCCCGCATATTCCTGCTGCACAAAAGTGTTTTCAGGGCGATACATTGCAATATGTGCAGAACTGTATTATGAACCACAAGGACCGGTACATTGGAAAGCCGCTCGATTCATTGCTGAGCGAACTGGAAATACCATTTGGCTCCGTTATGAATAGTATACCTCACAATAATACAGCCATTGTTGATCACTCTACGCTTAGTTTCTACAATTTACTAACTACCATCGGAAGGTCCGGGGCAAGAATACCCAAAACTGTTCTGCTTTCAATCATTTGGGAAAAACCCCTTCCATCACAGGCAACCCTCGATCTTACAAGGGAGAGTAAAGGCAACTGGTCAGCAGCGCTAAAGGAATATTTCGGCAAGCAGGTCATTAAGGACATTAAAATGGTCAAATACGATTGAGTAGTTAACTCCCTACGATTTGTAGAATAACAATTAATAAATAGATCCCTCCCGGCTTTTCGGGAGGGATTTTTAAATGATGGAGACATGAAACTTTTACTTTCGATTTATATTGTGCTATTGGCTGCTTCATCGTGCAGTGCGCAAAAAACAGGGACACAATCTGTCCCGCATATTCCTGTTGCACAAAAGTGTTTTCAGGGTGATACCCTGCAGTATGTGCAGAACTGTATTATGAACCATAAGGACCGGTACATTGGAAAGCCGCTTGATACATTGCTGAGCGAACTGGAAATACCATTTGGCTCCATTATGAACAGTGTGCCTCACAATAACACAGCCATAGTTGACCACTCTACATGTAGCTTCTATAATGCACTAACTACCATCGGAAGGATCGGGGCAAGATTTCCCAAAACTGTTCTGCTTTCAATCATTTGGGAAAAGCCCCTTTCATCCCAGGTAGCCTTCGATCTTACAAGGGAGAGTAAAGGCAACTGGACAGCAGAGATAAAAGAATATTTCGGCAAACAGGTTATTAAGGATATTATTTTGTCAAAATATGATTGAGTAATAAATGTGCCATCCGCCAGCTGGCGGATGGCACATCACAGTTGCCCATCGGGCGAAATGTTGGTAGGTAGTATAGGCCTTATTGAACAAAGTGATTTTCGTAAATTTTTCAAAGAATCTCAACCGGGACGAATCTACTGTTGGTAATATTGAATGACACCGGCTTTCCCCAGGATTTTCTAAAAATAGAAAGCCCGGTACCCAGATCAGCAAGTTCCCGCCAAACGACAGGATCAACCGGATCGACCC
>DASUVL010000156.1:0-2088 GCA_036379015.1 Niastella sp. | reverse complement strand
CAGCAGTTACAAAAACTGGGCGGAGAACGCATCGTATCGTTAACAAAATGCGATACCGATTACCAGGGCGATGCAGAAGGATGGTTCTCCCAGGTATTACATTCCCTCACCTCAACCACCAGCAGCAATGGCAGTGCATCGGTGGGAGCAGTGGTGGTGGCTAAAAAGCCAACCGGTAAAAAAACATATACCGGTAACATCATCACCAATATTAATCTGAACGACAGAGATTCTAACAAACAAACACATCATATTGAAATAGTAGCGGAGGAGCTGGAATATCAACCCGGTGATTCAATCGGGATTGTTCCTGAAAATGCGCCCGCTATTGTTGATTCCATCATTGCATTAACAGGTATAGATGCAAAAAGAACGGTGTCTTTCCGTAATGAATCACATACGGTTATAGAACTGTTGAAAAAGAAACTGAACATCGCTTATTTGCCGGAGCGCGTAGTAAAGCAGTACGCGGCCATTGTTAAGCAGGATATTCCTGAAACAAAGATCAGCCTGCTCGATCTGTTGAAAATATACCCGGTAAATAATGCTTCACAGTTTGAAGAAGTGATTGGTATTCTTGAACCGATCACGCCCCGGCTGTATTCGATTTCTTCTTCGCCCCAGGCGCACGAAGGTGAAGTACATGTAACCGTTGCCCGGGATAATTTTAAAATGAACGGCGAATTAAAACAGGGCCTGTGCTCTAATTTCCTGGCTGAATTGGCGGTTGATAGTGCACTGGAATTTTATGTACACAAAAACAACCAGTTCCGGTTGCCCGCGCCCGATAAAGATGTTATTATGATAGGGCCCGGAACCGGTATTGCACCCTTCAGGTCATTTGTGGCTGAGCGGGATGCGGCTGGTGCTACCGGACGCAACTGGCTGTTCTTTGGCGATCAGCATTTCACATCTGATTTCTTATACCAGACAGAAATACAGAACTGGATACAAACAGGCGTGTTGACTAAGGTAAACGTAGCCTTTTCAAGAGATCAGGCTTCTAAAATATATGTGCAGCACAAAATGCTGGAGAATAGTAAAGCCTTTTATGAGTGGTTGCAGAATGGTGCGTATGTATACATCTGCGGCGCAAAAGAACCGATGAGTGTAGATGTAGAATACACTATTTTACAGATCATTGAACGGTTTGGTCATAAAAGCAGTACCGAGGCCATTGAGTATCTTAATGTGCTGAAGGAAGAAGGAAGATTTTTGAAAGATGTGTATTAATGCACGTTGAAAGTAGCGAGTGGTTAGTGCGTTTACAAATTGAATGTTGAATATTTAAAAATGGGATCATGAGTACAAATCAAAATAATTTATCTGCTGTAGAAAAGATAAAAATGGCCAGTGATGGCTTGCGGGGTACGTTAAAAGAAAGCCTGCACGACGAGTTAACAGGGTCTTTGCGTGAAGACGATCAGTCGCTGGTTAAATTTCATGGTATGTATCAGCAGGACGATCGCGATCGTCGCGAAGAGCGTAGTGCCAAAAAACTCGAATGGCTGTATTCTTATATGATCCGTTTGCGTTTGCCCGGTGGGTTTATAACCCCTGAGCAATGGGTTGGCCTGCATAATATTGCCGGTGATCACGCAACCGGGGTAGTAAAAATTACTACCCGCCAAACCATCCAGTTGCATGGTATTTTGAAATCTCATGTAAAGCCTACTATCCAGGCTTTTAACACCATTCACCTCGATTCTATTTCTGCCTGCGGTGATGTAAACCGTAATGTGGTGTGCGGAGCGCATCCCAAGTTTTCTGCCATACACGAAGAGATATTTTCGTATGCCGGTAAAATAAGTGAACTGGGTTTGCCCAAATCGAAAGCGTATTATGAAATATGGCTCGATGAAAAGCCATTGCTCGATCAAAAGGAAAAGGAAGCAGTAGAAAACGATCCTTTATACCAGGATCGCTATCTGCCCCGTAAATTCAAAGTGGCCATTGCCATTCCGCCGAACAACGACGTGGATGTATTTGCCAATGACATGGGGTTGATCGCAATTATTGAGAACAATAAATTAATAGGATACAATATTGCAGCAGGTGGTGGTTTGGGTGCTACCCATGGTAACGCAC
>DASUVL010000155.1:0-2855 GCA_036379015.1 Niastella sp. | reverse complement strand
TGATAACTGAGCGAGTCTGAAAAGATACTTTGCATCGTGTGCATAATAATGGCGGGATGCGGCTATATATAATTGTTCTTTTAATGCGGTTTTATATTCCTGCAAATTGGTTGTAAACGAATTGTCGAGATCAAACCGTTCATTCAATTGACCGGGCGGTATAACAATGAACAGCATCCCATTTGCATGTGCAAACACATCTCCTTTATATAAATGGCAATCCCCTTTTTCTGCCCGCAGATTGCCTTTACTCAATAATTGACAAAGACCGGAATAGGCTGTTTTATTGGTAGGATAAGCAAGCAATGATGGTCCGTCGAGTAATTCGAGCCGGCAACCAACAATGAGCCGGATGCCTGCTTTTTTAGCGGCTACATGGGCGCGTACAATACCAGCCAACGTATTGCGATCGGTAATGGCCATTTCCCGGTATCCCAAAGATGCTGCATATTCCATCAGTTCTTCGGGATGACTGGCGCCACGTAAAAAACTGAAATTGCTGGTGACCTGTAGTTCTGTATACTCCATACCTCATATCATTAATCATGCAAAAAATCCATGCAGGAACCAACCAAAAGTTTTAGCGGCATCATAATGTCCTGCACGAAACAACCAATACCGTTGTCCTGATTCATCTTCAACACAGTAATAATCGCGGTGCTGTCCTTCCTGTAACCACCACTCCTGCTCTATGCGTTCCGGTCCATCTGCCTTTACAATTTTATGCAGTTCCCCTTTATAACGAAAAAGCATCGGTGGATAATCAGGAATAGGAGCAGTTACTTCAATAGGTTCGGGCTTTGATAAAACATGTAAAGGTCTTGGCTGATCCCTTCTCCATATTATATCAGGTTTTTCTTCCATCGATTGGGAAGAAATAATACTACGTTCAGGCCAGTAATGTTCATCAGGAAAATACCGATGCCAACAATTATTACCAAACCTGGCCGTGAAGCGGTCTAACAATTCAGCCAAAGCTGTATCCTGCAAGCCTCCCCGTTTCTCCCAAAGCTTTTCCTGTACATGAGAATGATCTTCTACTTTTAATGCTTCTAAAACAAATAATTCAATCCCTAAAGCCGGCTCTATCGTTGATAGTTTGTTTTCAAATAATTTAAACAGGTGCTGCACATTCCGTGATGGCCGGTTGGTACCAATTTCTACCTGCATCATTTTATCATCAACCCGGTGACATTGTAATCTGAGTGTACGAATACCTTTCTGTTCCAGTTCCAGTCTATGACATAAGTTGTTAAGCAATTGTTCCAGGGCAATCTCAATTCCTGTTAAGGTGACAATTGGTTCCAGACAGGGTAATCTTTGCTGATAAGGTTCTATAGGCTGTACCGATTGAATAAACTCCTGCACATTACCCAGGGCCTGGTTGAGTCTTTGCAAAAATTGCTCGCCAAAGCGGCGTCGCAATGCAGATCGGGGCATGCTGATAAAATCTTCTATTTGATGCAGCCCGAGCTTATACAATCGTTCTACTAAATTGGATGCAATACGAAGCGAAGCAGGCGGCAAGGAAAGCAAAGCGGCGGATTGCATATTGCTTTCAATTACCGGCGATCCTTTTCCATACCGGGCAATGGCCCAGGCTGTACCAATGGTATCGGCCATTCCTACCCGCACCTGATATTTGCGCCCATTCAATCGTTGTATAATTGCTTTCAGGTATGCTGCGTCTCCACCCCATAAATGAGCACATCCGGAGGCATCGAAAATAAGTCCATCGGGCGCATCTATTGCCACATAGGGCGCGAACCGGATACACCATTCGGCTAGCTTTTGTAACAATTTATTATTGAGATCCGGTATCTGATCCAATACCTGAAGTGATGGAATGATTATCCGGGCATCCGCTACTACCATACCCTTTTTTATTCCCTGTTGTTCAGCAAGACCACTGGCAGCGGTTATTAACAGGCGACCATGATCCGGTGCAGCGATTACAAACGGGACTTGCTCCAACGCTGTTTGGCGCAGCATAAACCAATCTGTTTCCAGGTGATGGAGCCACACAGATACAAAACGCTTTGTCATATCACCCTGTTTTTTGGTGAAGATCGCTGATCACTACCGGTTCCATATTCAAAGCAGTAAACTGGCCATTCATCCAGGCTAGTTCCCAGCTGCCTGGTCGTCCATTGCGCACTTTTAATAAGTCCACTTTCCAACAGGGAAAACCAACACCCGGCAAATCATCGTCGAGCACACTGGGTAGGGAACTTATTTTCCACCGGGTAAGACAGGCATTTGAACCAGCCATCGTGTTTTTCTTATTTAAAAGAAAACCCGTAACCTGGCTTTGCTCAACGGCTAATTGCAATCGCCTGCTGATGGAGAAATCAATTTCCTGCATTTCACCTACTACAGCAGCCAACCCGTTCAACTTTACAGCTTCATCTACAGCCCAGGCAACTTCCTTTTGATTTTTAAGATCGATAAAAATGATGCTGGAAGGATCGATACCAAAGCTTTTCAGGGCTGAGGGAAAAATAGTACGTGAGGAGCTGATCCACAGCGCAACGCCGCCATCGTTCATTAATGAGGAGATTATTGTGGAAATAAATCCTGAAGCAGCGGTTTGTTTCTCCATATCGCTGCATACAAATTCATGTATAGCGCCCACCGGGAAATGCGAATTCGGGAATGCGTCATTAATGGGTCCGAGATTAACATGTACGGCCGATTTGCCCAAAGCAGTTTTATATCCTTGCAATGGCAGAATGTCATTTTCAAGCTTTCGAATAATATCTGACTTTGGGTTGGGCATAATATGTCAATGGTGAATGGTCAATGGTGAATAGCTCACTAATTTTGAAAAAAATGCTAACCCTGCTCCGCCCAAA
>DASUVL010000154.1:0-15563 GCA_036379015.1 Niastella sp. | reverse complement strand
TACAACAGTCTATGTATATTTAAACATTCAAAGAGGTAAGTGCCGTTGCTTATGCCATATTTGAAAATAAAAAATATACCGATAAAATATGCTTACTGGTTATTTTACCCGGATGTGCCTTATTCTCCTTATTAGTTTGACCTGGTTTGCCTGCAAAAAGGATAAACCTTTACCGGCCGCTCCTACCGGGCTAACCGTATCCAACATCACCGACACAGGCGCTACTATACGTTGGAATGCCACTGATCACGCAAAAAGCTACGAGCTTCACCTCATTGCCAAAACTCCTTTTAGAAATTCCTTAGAATACAAGCTCGGGGCAGATGCCACATTGACCACCGCTGTTATTACCAACCTGATTCCGGCAACAAAATATCATGTAGAAGTGATTGCCATCGGCGACAACGGCAAAGGAGAGCCTGCGAGCACTGATTTTATCACAGAAGATGCAGATGGTCTGGTGGTAGTAGGTTGCAATGATAAGAATATTTATGCCTTTAATGCCAGAAATGGCAATGAGGTCTGGCGTTATGTTACAAGTGACGAGGTGAACGCTGCGCCTGTTATAAAAGACAGCGTGGTATACATTGGCAGTTTCGATGGAAAATTATATGCTATCAATGCAAGGGATGGAAGCTTGAAATGGGCTACCGGCAAGATGCGTTCCGGTATTGGCATCACCGCACCCGTTACCCTTAGCAACGGCCGCATTTACCTGGGCGATTATGGCGGCTGGATCTACGCCTTTGACACAACGAACGGTTCAGAAAAATGGAATTATATATTACCCAGCCCCTACAAAAATGTGAACACAGCTGCCGTTATACCGGGAGACTCGACCATGTATATAGGTAGCTACGACGGCAAAGTATATGCCTTCAATAATGCCACCGGCATGCTGAAGTGGAACACCGTTTCAACAGGTAATCCCTTGACATCGGGACTAGCAGTGTACAACAATACGATCTACGTGGGCGCCATGCCAAAACTGTATGCCTTTGATGCAGGCACAGGAGCTATAAAATGGAGAGGATATGTAACAGGATATGAAGTATTTGATGCAAGCCCCACCATTAGTGATAACAAAGTGCTGATTGGAGACGAAGGGGGCACTTTTTACGCTTTTGACGCCACCACAGGCGCGGTCATCTGGTCCCGAAAACTATCCAACGGTTCCATTATGTCATCTGCCGTGGTAGCAGGCGGCGTAGTGTATGTTGGTGATGGGAATGGCGTTCTGCATGCCTTGAATGTGACCACTGGCAGCACGGTATGGGTCAATAGCAGCTTATCTGCAAAGAATATTTACAGCGGTCCTACCATAACAGAAAAATATGTATATGCAGGAACCCTCGAAGGAAAGATATATTGTCTTGACCGCGCCACGGGTTTCATAAAATGGAGCAAGGGCCCTTTTCAAGGGTTTCAATCAAGTGCAACAGTGCTGAAATATAGCGGAAAGACCTTTCATCCGGGGGTTACCGGAATTGTTCAGTGATCTGTAGAAACGCTTAATACTACCTAAACAAATCTTGGCATAAAATCTCCCTGTGTGCACCCGGGGATCGGTATTAACTGATCTCCTGTTTGATCTGTATGTGGATGTTTGGCCAGCTCCTGGTACCAGTTTTTTTTAAACGGCTCTTCCACTGCACCGGATAGGCTACCTTTCCATGCTTTTCCTAATTCTTTCCCGGTGTTGCCAACCCCATGAGCTTAACTCACGCAATCCTCCTCAAAATAGCAGGATTCCTTAAGTCCTCCGGAAAACGGCTGTATAGTTTTGTGAAAAATACAACATCATGAAAGATCAATTATTATCAACCATTGAAAATTCAAGGAAGTACACCTTACAAGTTGCCGAAGCTATGCCCGACAAAGACTATCATTATAAACCAGCCGGCGCCGGTTGGGATTTTGGTGAATTGTTACATCATATAGCTTATGGTATCCATTGGTGGCAGGATAATTATATTACCGGGAATAAAACTGAATGGGCGCCGCCGCCGGTAAAGAAAAACAGGCAGGAAGTATTGGCCTATCTTATAAAAGCATTTGCTTCATTCCAGAAGACCATGAAACAACAAACGCTGGATGAAAAGTCGACGTATGGTGCGCATGCAACCCTCGATCACATTACCCATCACCGCGGTCAGGCTGTTTTGTATTTACGTACTCACGGCATTGAGCCACCGGAATATGTGTATTAGTTTTTCTAATTAAAAAACCCGGCTGTCAGATTACTAACAGCCGGGTTGTATTTGGTATTTCTTATTTCCGACTTCCGACTTCCGGCTTCCGACCTCCGGCTTCAGCCTTCCGACTTCCGGCCTCTGATCAGCATCATAGCAAGACCAAAGATCAGGAATCCGGATCCGGTCAATACGTTCAATTTGCCTTGCACATTACTGCCCAGCATTACGTTGAGCAATAAGATCACGGATACAACGGAAAAGAACAGGCCAATAACAAATTGCAGATCGTTTAATTTTTTGTACATGGAAGCAATTTTTTTATTACAACGTTAGAAGAAAAGAATGTTCAATATTATAGTGATCGCCAACAGCAATAAGCCCAACGGCACTACACGGAAATACCATTTTTGCTCACGGTACTTTGGTTTTTCTGTTAACGAATATACTAAACCTTTTAATTCCTCGTCGGGTTTGGGTTTGGTTACGAGGCTAACCAGTATGGTGGTAAAGAAATTAAAGATCCAGGAAACGGATGCCACGATAAACGCCTGGCCCATACCGCTTTTGATCGTATACATGGGTGCTATCCATCCGCCTTTGCCTTCAGCAACAGTTAAGCCATGCGTAACGGCCGCAGCGAGCGTACCTGCTACCAGTCCCCAGAAAGCGCCATGGCCAGTAGTTCGTTTCCAGAACATACCCAGCAGGAATGTGGCAAACAGCGGACCGTTTACAAAACCAAAAACGAGTTGCAGAAAGTCGTTGATGTTGTTAAAGCCCTTGGCAATATAGGCAGTAATAATAGAAATGAGTATGCCCGCCACCGTAACGGCTTTGCCCACCAGCAGATAATGTCGATCGCTTTTGTTCTTAACAAAATACGATTGGTATATATCGAATGTGAATACTGAATTAAAAGCAGTTACATTACCGGCCATGCCGCTCATAAACGAAGCGATGAGGGCGGTGATGCCAACACCCAGAATACCGGTAGGGTAGTAGTGGGCAATGAGCGAAGGCAACGTCATGGTATAATCAAGTTCACCGTTAGCGGTGGTAGGAATATGGTATCCTTTTGATGCCAGGGCAGGTTGCATTAATGCAATGGCAATAACGCCCGGCAATACAACTATTAATGGCATCAGCATTTTAGGAATGGCTGCAATAATAGGGGTGCGTTGCGCATCGCCCATGTTCCTGGCGATCATGGCCCGCTGCACTACCAGAAAGTCGGTACACCAATAACCAAAAGACATTACAAAACCCAATCCGAATATCAGCGACATAAAATGCAAACCCATGGGGTTGGCTTCAGCATTGCCCATATACTTCCAGGCATGGGTCAATTCGGGTTGTAACACGGCTTTAATATTATCCCAGCCACCTGCATCCTGCAAGGCAATTATTACCAATGGCGACAAGCCCAATACAATTAGGAAGAATTGTAATACTTCATTATATACGGCGCTGGTTAAACCGCCGAGGAAGGTATACACCATTACAACACCGGCAGATGCCCAGATGGAAATATCGAAATCCCAATGCAGGATCGTTTCCATGAGTTTAGCCAATGCATATAAAGAAATACCCGACGAAAAAACCGTCATAACCGCAAAGGAAACAGCGTTTAACCCTCTTGTTTTTTCATCGAACCGTAATTTCAGGTATTCGGGTACGCTGCGGGCGCGGCTTCCATAATAGAAGGGCATCATAAAAACGCCAAGGAATACCATTGCGAAGATGGCGCCTACCCAATAGAAATGTACGGTCATAATACCGTACTTGGCGCCGGAAGCAACCATTCCAATTACTTCCTGTGCTCCGAGGTTGGCAGAAATAAAAGCAAGACTGGTGATCCAAAGTGGAATGCTACGGTTGCTGGTTAAAAAATCATTGCTTGATTTTATTTTCTTTTTAATGAGGAAGCCAACACCAATTACAAAAATGAAATAAACAAGTATAATGAGGTAATCGGCAATTTGTAAGCGCATGTGCAATCGTTGGTTAAATGTGAAAGGTTGACTACACAATATATTGGTTTCATTTCATTTGTAAATCACTTCACCGCTTTTAACCAAAAAAAGTAACGAATACGGTTTCGAAACCCCCGGCCCCTAAAGGGGAGTATAAAGACCATTGGATAGGCAAGCGTTTTAGGTATGGAAAGCAACGAGGCATAAAAACAAACATAAACCGGGAGTAACCAAAAATCCTGTAACTTGAAAATGGTTCTCCCCCTTTAGGGGGTTGGGGGGTTATCTCGTCGACTCTCTCTCAATCAAAACAGAAGGTATAACCAATCGCTCCTTACTCAGGTCAAATGTACTTTTCTCAATTCCCTTGAAAAGCAGGGTGGCAGCGGCTTTGCCGATCTCAAAAGCGGGTTGGGTAATAGTGGTAAGCGGAGGATTCAATATAGGTGCCGTATCGAGCGTGGCAAAGGCAATTACTTTTATATCGTTGGGGATGTTGATCTTTAATTCATGACAGGCCAGGTAAACCGGGGTAACAATTTTTTCAACGGAAGCGATCAGGCCATCGGGCCGGTTTTCGCTTTGCAATATTTTTTTTATTTGACTGTACATGCTATCATTATCAGTGCAATAAATGATCTGCATGTCCTCTTCGGGTATACCAACTTCTCTAAGCGCTGCCTTAAATCCTTCCATTCTATTTAAGCAAATAGGCAGGCTTTGCGAAATAGAAACAAAAGCCGGTTTACGGCATCCCTTTTCCAGTAAATGATTGGCAGCCAGTAAGCCACACTCAAAGTCGTTGGTAGTAACACGGGCGGTTTCAATAGTTTCATGTTCCCGATCGAAAAATACAACGGGAACGTCGTTTGCCTGTAACTTATTAATATGGTCAGCCGATTTGGTTTCGCTGGAAATAGATATTAAAACACCATCCACCCGGCCGCTTTGACAATCATCAATGATCATTTTTTCGATGGCGAATTTTTCATGCGAAAGATAGATAAGTACATGATAGCCTTTGGTTTCGGCAATGGATTGAATACCGTTAATAGCCAGGGAAAAAAAGTTATCAGCTACTTCAGGCAGTACTACTGCAATGGTGTGGCTTTTCTTTTTGCGCAGGCTGCTGGCGTATGGATTGGGTATGTAATTTAACTGGGTAGCCAACTCCATTACTTTCTTTTTTGTCTCCTCACTGATCTCATAACTGTCTCGCAACGCCTTTGAAATAGTGGAAACTGATAGTTGCAACTGATCTGCTAAAACCTTTATGTTGACTTTACTCATTGTGGTATTTAATACTTAAATGTTTGTTATACAGACTATTTCACCTTGCACTTTGCTGCATTTTCTCGCAACCGTTTTCGTAAATAAAGTTAATTGATGGCTAACAATCTTTAGCAAAATTTTAGAACTTAGTTCTCGAATCTGACACCAACCAGTCATAAATTTTAAAAAACGATTGCAATGGCAGCTCCTGGTAAATTCTCTGAAAAAGAAATCAACCCCCTGGGCAGTTTAGATGAATGGGAAGATGATGTACTGCAACGCTATCCGGACCCCGAAACCATAGCCAAGGAAAAATCAAAAGATGAATACCGCAATTACGATGATCCAACCCGTGATACAGTTCGTGAATTCTACCGTTTAAATCATACACACCAGTCTTACGAGTTTGTACAACAGAAAAGAAGTGATTTCTTACGATTCAACCGCAAGGAAATGTCGGTTTGGGATGCGTTTAACTTCCTGAACCAGTTGGTAGATGATTCTGACCCTGATACAGACCTTGACCAGTTTCAACACTTATTACAGGCATCGGAAGCTATTCGTGCCGACGGTCATCCCGACTGGATGGTATTAACCGGTTTGATGCACGATATGGGGAAAGTGCTTTGTTTGTTTGGCGAACCGCAATGGGCAGTTGTTGGTGATACGTTCCCCGTTGGCTGCGCTTACTCCGATAAAATTGTATATCCCGAATTTTTCAAGAACAATATAGATTACAGCGATCCCGTTTTTAGTACTAAACTGGGTGTATATGCGCCTAAATGCGGATTACGGAATGTAAGCATGTCATGGGGTCACGATGAATATGTATATCAGATGCTGAAAGATTATTTACCCGAGTCTGGCTTATATATGCTGCGCTATCACTCATTTTATGCCTGGCACCGCGAAGGCGCTTATGAACACCTGTTAGATGATCACGATCGTGAAATGTTGAAATGGGTTAAATTATTTAATCCCTATGACCTGTATTCAAAATGTCCCACACCACCAGATTGGAAACAACTACGACCATATTATGAAGACCTGGTGGCAAAATACCTGCCATCGACCATAAAATTTTAGTAACGTTACGTCTCACCCGAAACTTTATCCATTCCTTGTTTTATTGAACATTGAGAAATAAGCTACGTGGTTACCTGTAGTTTATGAATCAGCACGTGTATATGCTATTTAAAACACAATCGTTCAGGTAAGTTGTGTTTTTTTTAGAACAATGCATATAAATGTAACTAGTACAGTTTATTGATTTAAAAAACCAGAAGGATTTAACACTTTAACCTAAAACTTTTGTTATGAGATTGCTCTGTCGGTCGCTCCCGAAAGGCGCGGGTATTCGCCTATTGCTGCTGCTTTTCTTATTGCCACTCTGTACGCTTGCACAATCCCAGGAAATTTCCGGAACAGTAAAAGACTCAACAGGTCGCCCAATGGCTGGGGTTTCGGTATCTGTAAAAGGGAAAAACCTTGTTACTATTACAAAATCGAGTGGAACATTTATTATCCCTGCGCAAACAGGTGAAACATTGGTATTTACTGGTGTGTCACTCGAAGACCAGCAGGTTTTGGTTGGAAGTAAAACTACCATTGACGTAATCATGCGCACATCAGCCCAAATGATGAGCGATGTGGTGGTAGTTGGTTATGGTAAAGCATCGCGAAAAGCGTTAACCAGTGCTATTACCACTATTAAACCTGAAGACATGAACAAAGGCTCCATTGCCGACGTAGGGCAATTACTGCAAGGTAAAGTGCCCGGATTGAATATCACGGCAAGCGGTGACCCCAATAGGCCTGCGGCGGTGATTATGCGTGGAGCTTCAACTATTAATAGTCCCGGCGGACCTTTCTATGTGATTGATGGTGTTCCCGGTGTAGATATCGCTCTTATTGCACCTGCTGACATCGCTTCCATTGACGTGTTGAAAGATGCTGCTGCTACAGCCATTTATGGAAACCGTGCTGCCAATGGTGTAATCATTATTACAACAAAGAGAGGCAGGAAAGGACAGGCGCAGGTAGCTTACAATGGATTTGTGGGTATTGAAAAAGTATCCAGCAGATTGGATATGATGAATGCCGGTGAGTTAAGGGATTTTTTGGCAAAAAATGGCGTGGGTTTTACGCCTGCTGATGATAAAGGAGCCGATACTGATTGGCAAAAGGAAACTCAACGGAGTTCGGCTATATCAACCAGTCACAATATTTCTCTTAGTGGTGGTGGCGATCATGGAAATTACAGCGCCAGTTTGAACTATTTCAACAAGCCTGGTATTCTTCAGAATAGTAGCTTAAAGCGTACAATTGCCCGCCTTTCTGTTGAGCAGTATGCGCTGAACGATAAAGTTAAATTTGGTCTGAATGTTATCAATTCAAATAATGATGCGGATGATATTCCTTACCGGAATGTTGTTTTATTGGAATCGGCGCTTTATATGCCGGTATCGCCAGTAAAAAACGATAATGGCACCTATTTCGAGAACCTTTCCAAACAGAATTATTACAATCCGGTGTCCATGATGAATCATAGCCAGATGAACACCAAGACGAATAACCTGATGGGTAATTTCACCGCTCAGGCAAAGCTGCCTTTCGGTTTAACCTATGACCTGAACGTGGGTTATATAAGAACCGATTCATTGTTTGGTTCTTTCCTTGACAGATATTTTACCTCCAATTACAACGCTATGTATGATAATCCTGATCCTACTACCTCTGGTCATCTTCAGCAGCAGTTTGGTACAAACGGACAGGCTAACAGGCGAACATACCGTAATACCAGCAAATTGGTAGAAACATTTGTAACATGGGATAAGGTTTTAGGAAAGCATAGTGTGAACGCGGTAGTGGGTTATTCATGGCAGGAAAATGAGATCGGTGATGGCTTCCAGGTTACTACCTATAATTTCCCTGTTAACAATACCAGTTATCAGAATCTGTCATTAAGCAACCCATATGCATATACAACACCGATCAATTTTGGCCCAGGCGGAATTTACCAGAAAACACGTCTTATTTCTGATTTTGCCCGGTTAAAATACAATTACAATGAAAAGTATTTCTTACAGGCATCTGTTAGAAGAGACGGTAGCTCGGTGTTTGGAGAAAACAATGAATGGGGTTATTTCCCCTCGGTGGCTGCTGCCTGGCGTATCACGGAAGAAGAGTTTATGAAATCGCAGAATATCTTTAGTGAGTTGAAATTAAGAGGAAGCTATGGTGTTACCGGTAATGCTTTTGGATTTGGCGCTTATACCGCACAATTCCTGATGGGGAATTTGGGTACCTATTATTATAACGGTGGCCTCACCGCAGCATATGGCCCTATTGCAGCTTCCAATCCCGATCTGAAATGGGAAGAAATTGCCACCACTAATATAGGCGTGGATTTCACTGTGCTGAAGGGCAAACTGAACGGTTCAATTGACGTCTATAAAAAGGAGACAAAGGGCATGATCTATCGCTATAATGTAAACCCTGTCCTTGTACCTAATGGGGGCATTTGGGCAAACGGTGGAAGCATCGAAAATAAAGGTATCGAGGTAAGCCTGAATGCATCCATTGTGTCAACCAGCAAATTCTCCTGGAATAGCAGCTTGAACCTGGCGCACAATAAAAACCTGATCACCAGCCTGACCAACCCCTTATTCCCCGGTGGCGACTCTATTGCTGTAGGTTATCCGGAAGGTGGCGGTCAGTCGGGTAATCCGGTGGCGCTGTTAAAAGTAGGACATCCGCTGGGTCAGTTCTATTCCCTTAAATATGAAGGCAAGGACGCCAATGGCGTTTCACAATTCCTGGCCAAGGATGGAAAAACGTTAATTATCAGAGATTTTATACGCGGAACTGATTACTATTACATCGGCGATGCACAACCTAAACTGTTGATGGGTTGGTCGAATAATTTTAAATATGGAGATTTTGACCTGAATATTTCAGTCCGTGGCGTATTCGGCAACAAAATATTCAATGCTACCCGTGCCGACCTGTTCCGTCCAAGCACAGCGCAATTCACAAATATTCTTAATGATGCGGCTGGTGAATCAACTGCCGACTTTAATGCCTATCGCTATTCTTCCCGTTTTGTTGAAAGCGGAAGCTATGTCCGGCTCGACAATGCTACATTGGGCTACAACTTCAAGAAAGTATCTTCCTATATTAAATCACTCAGGCTATATGTAACTGGAAATAATCTTTTCGTAATTACTAAATTCACAGGTATAGATCCTGAAGTAAATCAGGGAGGTATTGCCCCGGGCATCGATAACAATAATTTCTATCCCAAAACCCGTACGTTCTTATTTGGAGCAAACGTATCCTTCTAATTTAACCAGCAAAATTGAGTAATATGAAAAAACGATTAATATATATAGCCGCTTCTCTGATGGCTGCTGGGGTGTTGGTTTCGTGTCATAAAGTAACAGTGAAAGCAACCTCAGAATTAACGCCAGATGTGTTTCCACAGGACTCTGCTGCGTTTATCTCTGCTGCCGGTCCCGCTTATATTGCATTAAGAGGTAATTTGGCTACTGAGTATTTCTTCCAGCAATCATTCAGTACCGAGGAAGGCATTATGCCTGCAAGAGGCGGTAACTGGTACGATGGTGGCCAGAACATGGAAATGCATTATCATACATGGACCAGAGACAACGGTTACGTTAATGGTAACTGGTACTGGCTTTCTACCATTATCGGGGTAGTGAACCAGGAGTTATCTATTCTTGGTAGAACACAACCCGAAGGTGCCGCCAAGACTCAGTCCCTGGCCGAGTTGAAGATGGTGCGAGCCCTGGCCTATTTTATGATGATGGACAACTACGGCAATGTTCCCATTTTTACTGTATATGGCGATTTTGCACCGCGTGATAAATCACCCCGGGCCGAGGTATTCACATTTATCGAGAATGAAATAAAAGCCGCGCTGCCCGACCTGGGCACTACGGTTAGTACCGCTACTTATGGCCGCTTCACCCAATATGGTGCGTATGCCCTGCTGGCCAAAATGTACCTGAATGCTGAATATTATACAGGCACCAAGATGTATAATGAGTGTATTGCAGCCTGTGATAATATAATCAGCTCTGGTAAATTCAGCTTCGCCAGTATGGCCAATTATCTAAGGGCGTTCTATCCTTCAAACGGTCCAACAGCTGTTGGCAGCAAGGAAGAGTTCATTTTTGCCATACCGTTCGATGCTACTTCAACCAACACGTTCCCCTTCCGTTCGGCTAACTATAAAAACCGGTATGATGTGCCGCGCTCTATGGGTAAAGTGCCTGCGGCAGCTGGGTTAAACGTCTTTAATATCAACCACGTTCCAGGTGGCCCTGCAGCCACATTGCCTGAGTACTATGCGTATTTTAATGATGCCAATGATGTGCGCAACAAACAGTGGCTTACCGGCAAACAATATTCGTTGGATGGTCTTACAAAGGTTGAAGTCAAGACTACGAAAGAGGGTTACGATGCCATTGTAAATAAAGGTGATACTAATGCATATATCTACCATGTAGACCTTACACCGAATATCGAGCTCAGGAACAGTGCCGCACCATTCGATTGCGGTAACGACGAAGTGGCCTGGAATCAGGGTTATCGCAACATTAAGTTCTATCCCGATGCTACATCCGCCAGCAGAAACCAGAACAATGATATTCCCGTTTTCAGGTATTCCGATATCGCGCTGATGAAAGCAGAAGCGATACTCCGTGGCGGAAACGCTACCCTGGGGCAAACAGCTTTATCGCTGGCTAACACCCTGCGGGCAAACCGTACCACCTCAGCTGCCTGGAGTAATATAACCCTGGATAGCATTTACAATGAACGTAGTCGCGAATTTGCCTGGGAAGGATGGCGCCGTAATGATATGATCAGATATGGAAAATATGAAGGTACATGGGGCTTCAAAACCAATAAAGACGTGTACCGGAGAATTTTCCCGATCCCAACCAATGCCTTTGCAACGAACCCCCAACTGACACAAAACCCCGGTTATTAATGAATGGCCCGGTTAATCTGATATTCCTTAAACGCCCTTGTAGTGAACCCAAACAAACACAAGATCCCGATTATGGATAGACCTTAGTTTTAGGAAAGGCGATGACTAGAGCGCCGGGCTGCCCGCAGGGCCCGGCTATTTTTCCAAACTTTGTACGCTTTTAAAATCCATCAATACTCCTAAGCCCTTTTTTTAAATGCTAATAATTTTTTTTTTCATAATCATGTAGCAGTAAATACTGACCCTCCGGGCTTTTTAGCCTGGAGTTTTTTTATATTCACCTATGCAAAAGTTACTATTATATATCCTGGTCTCGGGTTTAACACTAAGTGTATATAGCCAGGATCTGGTGCAATACGTACAACCGTTATCGGGCACAGCACCTTCCACTACAACTGCCGCACAAAAACATAGCGAAGCAGGCTCCGAAAAAAATGCCAATACCATTCCGGCAGTGGGATTACCATTTGGCATGACGCAATGGACGCCGCAGACCAGATCAAGCGAGACCAAATGTATTCCACCTTACTTTTATAAAGACAGTCTGATCAATGGCTTTCGGGGTACGCACTGGATCAGCGGCTCCTGTATGCAGGATTACGGTAGTGTGACTATTATGCCCGTAACCGGCGCCTTGCGAACAACCAATTATGCAACGCCGTTCTCACATCAGCAGGAGATCACTACTCCAGCTTATTATAAAGTTGAATTACCCGCTTACCATTGCACTACGGAAATTACAGCCACTGCCCGTTGCGGCATGATGCAGTTCAGCCTGCAGCAGGATGATAGTTTATACCTGCTGGTTATGCCCAATAGCGATCGCGGCGAAGGCGCCCTGCATATTAACGCTGCCAAAGGCGAGGTATGGGGTTATAACCCGGTGCATCGCATTTACCAGGGCTGGGGTAACAAGGCCGGGTTCAGCGGTTATTTTTTTATACAATTTGAAAAAGCACCAGCCCGCACCGGCACATTTAGTGAAGCCGCCGTGTTTACAGCCGATAGCATTCACGATCAAAAAAACAGCGGGGTGTTTGCCGGGTTTAAATTAAAGAAAGGAGAACAGCTGCGTATACGGATCGGCACCTCATTTAGCAGTGTTGCTGAAGCCAAAAGGAATCTGCGCGCAGAAATAACCACCTGGAATTTTGAAGCGGTACGTGCCATGGCCAATCAAAGCTGGCAGCAGGCGTTGTCGCAAATACAGGTGCAAGGCAGTAATGAAAAAGACAAGCGTATTTTTTATACAGCCATGTATCATGCATTGCAGCATCCGCGTTTGTTTAGTGATGTTGATGGTACTTACCCGCCATTTTCCGGCGGCTGGCCGTCGTCGCCTGCGGCAAGCCTTCGGCGACCGCAGGTAAAAAAATTATCGGATGGTCAGTACTACGATGATTTTTCCATGTGGGATATTTACCGTGCGCAATTGCCCTTGTTGCAGATCCTGCAACCGGCGCGCGTAAACCAGTTTGTATCATCCATGATATTGAAAGGGGAGCAGGGTGGCTGGATGCCTATTTTTCCCTGCTGGAACAGTTATACTGCGGCCATGATTGGCGATCACGTAGCTGTTTTTATTGCCTCTTCTCTTGCAAAAGATATCAGGAATTATGATGTGGAAGCTGCTTACCGGCTGATGCGGAAGAATGCATTTGATATTCCCAATAACGAAGACTATGTAAATGGTAAAGGACGAAGGGCCTTAACCTCGTACCTGCAATACGGTTATATTCCTATGGAAGATAGTGTGCCTGAAGCCTTTCATAAAAAAGAACAGGTGAGCCGTACCCTGGAATATGCGTACGATGATTATGCTTTGTCTGTTGTAGCCAGTTACCTGAATAAAATAGCCGATTATTACAAACTGCGCAAACGCGCGTTTAATTACAAGAATGTATTTGACACCACCGTGGGGTTGGTGCGGGGAAAACATAGCGATGGCCGCTGGTATGAGCCTTTTAATGCCGACAAACGCGAACCTTATATCACCGAAGGCACGCCACGTCAGTATACTTTTTATGTTCCGCACGATGTACCTGGATTGGCCAGCCTGATGGGTGGGGACAAGGCATTGGAAAATGCATTGGATACGTTGTTTGCAAAGAACGAATACTGGCACGGGAATGAACCGGGCCACCAGATCCCGTTTATGTACAACTACACCGCTTCGCCCTGGAAAGCACAACAAACAGTGCGCAACATTCTGGCTGAAGAATACAGCGACGGGCCCGGCGGGTTAAGCGGTAATGACGATGCGGGCCAAATGAGCGCCTGGTATATATTTGCTGCCATCGGGTTGTATCCGTTGAACCCCATTTCGGGTAACCATATCATATGCTCACCCATTTTTGATAAAATAGAACTGCAATTGGCGCGTGAAAAAAAACTACAGATCGTCTGTCATAAAAGCGCCGCCGGGGCCAGCTATATTCAACAGGTGAAGCTGAACGGCAGGGTTTACCAAAAGAATTACCTTAATTATACGACGCTCATGAATGGCGGTGTGCTGGAAATTTTTTTACAGGAAAAGCCATCTGCCTGGGGCGCGGCCATAAAAGCCCGGCCATCGGGAATGTCTGTTATAAAATAATTGGAAAGCGGACAAGACCTGCCTCGCTTTGCGCGGGTGCATCATCGGGTATTGCACAATTAGTGAGTATTATGCACCTGACAGGTCGGGACTTATAAGTGATCATTGCTGAATATAAAATAAAACGCAAACGTGATGATAAAGAAACTGTTGATTATTTGTACGATATTATTTGTGACCGGGCCGCTGGTGGCACAGCGTATTTATAATGTAATGACTTTTGGTGCAAAAGGCGATGGAAAAACAAACGATGCACCGGCCATACAAAAAGCGATCGATGCCTGTTCAAAGAGCGGTGGCGGCCGGGTGTTGGTACCCGCTGGCCGCGTTTTTATGGCAAGTCCGTTTAATTTAAGATCAGGGATCGATCTGCATGTAGAAGCGGGCGCAAAGCTGCTGGCTAACCCCGATGAAAAAGCATATACCAAAAGTGCTTTTCGCCAGAACCCGGGTGAAGGAACCATCTGGATCGGCGGTGAAAATATTCAAAACGTAATGATCAGCGGTCTCGGTGAAATTGATGGCAACGGTATCTCTTTTATGGGCAAGGAACTGGATGATTCCTATGAACTGAAACCCTTCAATGTACTTGATCCACGTCCACATGTACTCACCATCGTAAACGGAAAGAACATTCGCATAAAAGATGTGCATATTGGTAATTCTGCTTACTGGACGGTGCATTTGGTGGGTTGTAATGATGTGGTGATTTCCGGCATTACCTTATTGAATTCACTGAAAGTGCGTAACAGCGATGGCATTGATGTTGATCATAGCAAGAACGTCCGCATCAGCGATTGTTATATTGAAAGTGGCGACGATTGTATTTGTTTAAAGAACAGAAGGGAGTTTGAGGAGTTTGGCCGTTGTGAGAACATCACCGTGAGCAATTGTACCATGACCTCGAGAAGCTGCGCCATTAAGATCGGTTCGGAAAATATGGACACAATACGGCAGGTGGTTTTCAACAACTGTATCATCAAGAACAGCAACCGCGGTGTTGGTATTCAAAACCGGGATGAAGGCGTTGTGCATGATATGATCTTTTCGAACATGATCATCGAAGGGCATTTGTTCTCCGATGTATGGTGGGGGAAAGCAGAACCTATTTATGTGACAGCCTATCGCCGGGCAAAGATCAATCACAAAGATGCCAACTGGCGGTTTCCCAAAGGCGCTACCGAAGGCCGGGTAGGCATGGTGTACAACATTTCTTTCAGTAATATTAAATGTATAAGTGAAAACGGCATTTATGTAAGTGGCGAATCGGCCGATAAAATTGTTAATATCTCATTTGATGAAGTTGATGTGCAGATCAATAAAACCACCAGTATTCCCGGTGGCTTGTATGATCGCAGGCCTGCAAATGTGGACGGTTTTGTAAAAGGACGTACTTCTGCTTTTTATTTCGACCAGGCACAGCAGATCAGGCTTCGCAATTGTTCGGTGCAATGGGGTAATAACCGGCCGGAATATTTCGCGCATGCTGCAGAAGCGCATGCCGTTGA
>DASUVL010000153.1:0-11297 GCA_036379015.1 Niastella sp. | reverse complement strand
CAGCGAGCGCGTGGTGAAAGAAGACCTCTTCACTTCCGTACACATCTCCGAATACGAACTGGAAGTTCGCGATACCAAGCTGGGCGAAGAAGAACTGACCCCGGACATCCCGAACGTATCGGAAGAAGCCACCAAGGACCTGGACGAGAACGGTATTATCCGTATCGGCGCCCAGATCAAGGAAGGCGATATCCTGATCGGTAAGATCACTCCTAAAGGAGAAAGCGATCCTACTCCTGAAGAAAAACTGTTACGCGCCATCTTCGGTGACAAAGCCGGTGATGCCAAGGATGCTTCGCTGAAAGCTCCGAACGGTGTTGAAGGGGTGGTGATTGGTAAAAAGCTGTTCCAACGCGCCAAGAAAGATAAGAACGCAAAGATTCGTGAAAAGGCAGCATTGGAAAAGCTGGAAAAAGTGCACGAGAAGAATACCGAAGACCTGAAAGAAGAATTGTTGAATAAACTGCAAACGCTGTTGAAAGACAAAGCCTCTTCCGGTGTAAACAACAACTTCGGTGAAGTGCAGATCGGTAAAGGCGCCAAGTTCAATCCAAAGAACCTGGGTTCTATTGATTACCAGAACGTAAACCCGCTGGGTTGGACTGGTGATGCCCCAACTGATGATGCCATCAATACCTTGTTGCACAACTACAATATTAAGTACAACGAAGAACTGGGTAGATATAAGAGAGAGAAGTTCAACATTTCGATCGGGGATGAGTTACCTGCTGGTGTGTTGAAACTGGCTAAAGTATACCTCGCTGTTAAGCGTAAGCTGAAAGTGGGTGATAAAATGGCCGGTCGCCACGGTAATAAAGGTATCGTAGCCAAGATCGTGCGTGCTGAAGACATGCCGTTCCTGGAAGATGGTACGCCGGTTGACATTGTACTGAACCCACTGGGTGTACCTTCCCGTATGAACCTGGGCCAGATCTATGAAACCGTATTAGGCTGGGCCGGTTTACAAATGGGTGTGAAGTTCGCTACCCCCATCTTCGACGGAGCTACTACCGAAGAAATTGCAGACTACATCAATAATGCAGGATTACCAACCTTTGGTCATACCTACCTGTTTGATGGTGAAACGGGAGATCGTTTCCACCAGAAGGCTACCGTGGGTGTGATATATATGATCAAACTGCACCACATGGTTGATGATAAGATGCACGCCCGTAGTATTGGGCCCTACAGTCTTATTACACAGCAACCGCTGGGTGGTAAAGCACAGTTCGGTGGTCAGCGTTTCGGTGAAATGGAAGTTTGGGCACTGGAAGCATACGGTGCATCGAACATTCTGCAGGAATTGCTTACGCTTAAATCGGATGATATTATCGGCCGTGCAAAAACCTACGAGGCGATTGTTAAAGGTGATAATATTCCAAGAGCAGGTATTCCTGAGTCGTTCAACGTATTGGTGCATGAGTTGAGAGGTTTGGGTCTTGACCTGAAGTTCGAATAACCTCTGCGTAGAGAACCGGACGTTGAAGGGTGCGACGCAACAGAAGCTGAAGTGAGTTGCTGTCGCTGGTAACAAAAAACTAAAAACTAGAAACAAGAAACCTGGAATATGGCTATTAAAAAAGATAATCGTCCCAGAGCCACATTTTCTAAGATCACTATCGGGCTGGCATCACCGGATTCCATTTTGGAACGCAGTTATGGTGAAGTCTTAAAACCTGAAACCATAAACTATCGTACGTACAAGCCTGAGCGTGATGGTTTATTCTGCGAACGTATTTTTGGACCGGTTAAAGATTATGAGTGCGCGTGCGGAAAGTATAAACGTATTCGTTACAAAGGGATCGTGTGCGACCGTTGCGGTGTTGAAGTAACCGAGAAGAAAGTACGTCGTGAGCGCATGGGCCACATTAAACTGGTGGTGCCTGTTGTGCATATCTGGTATTTCAAAAGCTTACCTAATAAAATCGGTTACCTGTTGGGTGTTAGCTCCAAGAAACTGGAGAGCATCGTTTACTACGAGCGTTTTGTAGTAATTCAGGCTGGTATCCGGGAAGATCGCGGGTTAAAAACTGCCGATCTGTTAACTGAAGAAGAATACCTGGAAATACTGGAGAACCTGCCAAAGGAGAACCAGTACCTGCCAGATGATGATCCGCAGAAGTTCATTGCCAAGATGGGTGCCGAAGCGGTACACGATCTGTTGCAAAGAATTGAGCTGGATACATTGTCATTCGATTTGCGGAATGCCGCTGCTACCGAAACTTCACAGCAACGTAAAGCCGATGCCCTGAAGCGTTTAAGTGTGGTAGAATCTTTCCGTGAAGCCAATAGCCGTATCACCAACCGCCCTGAGTGGATGGTAATGCAATACATTCCGGTTATTCCGCCCGAACTGCGTCCGTTGGTTCCTTTGGATGGTGGCCGTTTTGCGTCATCTGACCTTAACGACCTGTATCGCCGCGTGATCATTCGTAACAACCGGTTGAAAAGATTATTAGAGATCAAAGCCCCTGAGGTGATCCTGCGTAACGAAAAACGTATGCTTCAGGAAGCGGTTGACTCTTTGTTCGATAACTCACGTAAGTCAAACGCAGTAAAAGCCGAAGGTGGTCGCGCATTGAAATCACTGTCGGATGTGTTGAAAGGTAAACAAGGCCGTTTCCGTCAGAACCTGTTGGGTAAACGTGTTGACTACTCTGGTCGTTCTGTAATCGTGGTAGGTCCTGAATTGAAACTGCACGAGTGCGGTTTACCGAAAGATATGGCGGCTGAATTGTTCAAACCGTTCATCATTCGTAAACTGATTGAAAGAGGTATTGTAAAAACTGTAAAATCGGCTCGTAAGCTCGTAGACAGAAAGGAAGCGGTGGTTTGGGATATCCTTGAAAATATCCTGAAAGGGCACCCGGTTATGTTAAACCGTGCCCCAACGCTTCACCGATTGTCTATCCAGGCCTTTCAGCCAAAACTGATAGAAGGTAAAGCGATCCAGTTGCACCCGTTGGTGTGTGCGGCGTTCAACGCCGACTTTGACGGTGACCAGATGGCGGTTCACGTTCCGTTGAGCAATGCGGCCGTTCTGGAAGCCCAACTGTTGATGCTTTCTTCACACAACATCCTGAACCCTCAGAATGGTGCGCCAATGACCCTGCCTTCACAGGACATGGTACTTGGTCTGTACTATATCACCAAGGGTAAAAAAACAACCGAAACGGAAATTTTGCGGGGTGAAGGAAAAGCTTTCTACAGCACAGAAGAAGTGATCATTGCGTATAATGAGCAACGCGTTGATCTGCACGCTTTCATTAAAGTGAAAGTGAATGTACGTACCAACGATGGTGTTATTGCCAAGAAGCTGATCGAAACAACGGTAGGTCGTGTAATCTTCAACGAGTTTGTTCCTAAAGAAGTGGGTTACATCAACGCCCTGCTGACAAAGAAAAGCTTGCGTGAGATCATCGGCGATATCATCACTATCACCAATGTGCCAAAAACAGCCAAGTTCCTGGATGATATCAAACAGCTTGGTTTCCGTATGGCCTTCAGAGGTGGTTTGTCGTTCAGTATTAATGACCTTATCATCCCGTCTATCAAAGGCGAAGTGCTGGATAATGCGAAGGTAGAAGTAGACGAAGTATGGGATAACTATAATATGGGTCTTATCACCAACAACGAGCGGTATAACCAGATCGTAGACATCTGGTCAAGGGTGGATACCCGTATTACCGAAACGTTGATCCGTGAATTGAGCAGCGATAAACAGGGTTTCAACTCTGTGTTCATGATGCTTGACTCCGGAGCCCGTGGTTCTAAACAGCAGATCAAACAGCTGTGCGGTATCAGAGGTTTGATGGCGAAACCCAGAAAATCAGGTTCATCAGGAAGTGAGATCATCGAAAACCCGATCTTGTCGAACTTCAAGGGTGGACTGAACGTATTGGATTACTTCATTTCTACGCACGGTGCGCGTAAAGGTTTGGCCGATACCGCCTTGAAAACAGCGGATGCCGGTTACCTGACCCGTCGTTTGGTGGACGTTGCCCAGGACGTTGTAATTACAGAAGAAGATTGCGGTACGCTGCGTGGTATTGCCATCAGCGCCTTAAAAGATAATGAAGAAATAGTAGAGCCGCTGTATGATCGTATCATTGGTCGTACATCACTGCATAATGTATACAGTCCGTTGAACGATGAAATGATCGTTGGCGCCGGCAAGGAGATCAATGAAGAGATCGGTAGACTAATTGAAGAAGCCGCTATTGAAACTGTTGAGATCCGTTCGGTACTTACTTGCGAAAGCAAACGCGGCGTATGCGTGAAATGTTACGGTAAGAACCTGGCGACAGGTAACCGGGCACAGAAAGGAGATGCAGTAGGTATCATCGCTGCCCAGTCAATTGGTGAGCCTGGTACCCAGTTAACCCTGCGTACCTTCCACGTGGGTGGTGTGGCCGGATCTGCATCGGTAGAATCTTCGCTCCTTACCAAATTCGACGGTACCATTCAGTTCGACGGTTTGCGTACTGTAGCTTCGGTTAATAATGAAGGCGAAACTGTTCAGATCGTTATCGGTCGTACCGGTGAAATTCGTAACGTTGACGTGAAGAACGACCGTTTGCTGAACGTGGTGAACATACCATACGGTGCAACCCTGGCTGTGAAAGATGGTCAGCAAGCGAAAAAAGGCGATGTCATTTGTACCTGGGATCCTTTCAACAACGTAATCGTAGCTGAGATCGTTGGTCAGGTGAAATTTGATAACGTTATTGAAGGTATCACTTATCGCGAAGAGGCCGATGAGCAAACAGGTCACCGCGAGAAAGTGGTTATTGAAACAAAAGATAAAACCAAGATACCTACCCTGATCGTAGAAGGTAAGGATGTAAAACAATACAACCTGCCGGTAGGCTCGCACATTGTGGTTGATGAAGCCGAAGATGTAAAAGCCGGTCAGGTGTTGGTGAAAATACCTCGTACGTTGCGGATGCAACGAGATATCACCGGGGGTCTGCCTCGTGTAACCGAGTTGTTTGAAGCTCGTAACCCAGGTAACCCGGCTATTGTTTGCGAAATTGACGGTGTGGTAGCATTTGGCGCCATCAAACGTGGTAACCGCGAGATCATCGTGGAAGCGAAAGATGGTGTTATTAAAAAATACCTGGTGCCGTTAACCCGCCAGATCCTGGTACAGGATGGTGACTTTAACAAAGCCGGTGCGCCACTGTCCGACGGACAGGTTTCACCGAGCGATATCCTGGCTATTAAAGGTCCGTTCGCTGTACAGGAGTACGTGGTAAATGAAATTCAGGAAGTATACCGTTTACAAGGTGTGAAGATCAACGATAAACACATTGAGGTGATCGTTCGTCAGATGATGAAGAAAGTAGAGATTGTTGATCCGGGTGATACCCGCTTCCTGGAAGAAGACCTGGTTGACCGTTTTGACTTCAACGACGAGAATGACTGGATCTTTGATAAAAAGGTTATTGCCGACCCAGGCGAAAGCGCCAAGTTGAAAGCCGGTCAAATTGTGAGCCTGCGTGAAATTCGCGAAGAGAACTCACTGCTGCGTCGTACCGATAAAAAGCTGGTTGAGTACCGCGATGCCAACCCCGCTACATCACATCCTGTGTTGTTGGGTATTACCAAGGCTTCGCTGGGTACGCAAAGCTGGATCTCGGCTGCATCGTTCCAGGAAACAACCAAAGTATTGTCATCGGCTGCCATTCAGGGTAAGACCGACGATATGCTTGGCTTGAAAGAGAATGTGATCACAGGTCACCCGATACCGGCAGGTACTGGTTTGCGTGACTTTGAGAACATGATCGTTGGTAGCAAGGAAGAATATGAATTGCTGCAAACAACCCGGGAAGCGATGAGTTTTGACGAAGAAGAATAGGCCAAATAACAGAACAGTTCGTTTAAAATAATAATTAAAGTAGGAGGGAAACTTCCTACTTTTTTGTTACCCTGGAAATATTGAATGATAAATGTTGAAGTGCTTTTACTTCGACATTCAAAATTGGAAATTCAATATTCAATATTTAGCAGGCGTGTTAAAAGTTTTAACAAAGTCTTTCAGTCTAGTATTATATCTTGCAAAAAAGGCGTTCATGAAAAATATTTCTACTATATTAAGTATTCTTGCTCTTGTTCTCATAGGTGTGCTTTTTTATTTACATTTCTCGACGGGTGATAAACAGAAAAAAGTATCAGTACCTACTGATAAAAATGCTACCTCCAGTTTTGCGATAGCCTACTTTGATATTGATTCCCTACAGGAGCATTATACATATTTCAAGGATGTATCGGGCGATATCAAGAAGAAAGAGAGCTCCATGAATGCCGAGTTGAACGATTTAACCAACAAGTACCAGCGCACTATAAAAAAGTGGCAGGAAAAAGGCAACAACATTACCCAGGCTGAAGGCGAGGCCGCCCAGCGCGAAGTAGGATTGCTGCAGCAGCAATACCAGCAACGCAAAGGCGAACTGGAGCAGGAAATGCAAAAGCTGCAGGTTGATCGGATGAGCGAACTGCGTAAGCAGGTTGAAGAATTTTTGAAAGAGTATAACAAGGACAAAAAATATTCCTATATACTTTCATATGAGCCGGGCTTTATTATTTACTACAAGGATTCTGCCTATAACATTACCGGCGACCTGATCAGTGGGTTGAATACACAATACAAGGAGAAGAAGAAGTAATGTGATAATTTGCTAATGTGATAATGTGATAATGAATACGGCTGCAAGCAATACAAAAGCTGAAAGCTAAAAGGGAAAGCCTAAAGTAAAATACAGTTTTGCTTTAGGCTTTTTGCTTTAATTTTTAGGCTGCCGACCGCCTTCCCGATAGGAATCGGATGCAATTCATGGTTATAATATTAGCAAAAGGTGTGGAAATCTGACCTATCTGGTTTTCGGGTTAGTTTCCTTATCTTGGGACGGTTAAAACCTGATTTTCTTACCCTTATATAGCTAATATGGCAGAACACGCTTCTTCTTTTAAACCATCTCTTAGTTTAGTAGATGCTACCATGGTGGTGGCAGGTTCTATGATCGGTTCGGGTATTTTCATTGTTAGCTCTGATATTACCCGTAATGTGGGGAGTGCCGGCTGGATGATTGCCGTATGGCTGATCACCGGTTTCATGACCATTGTCGCCGCCGTTAGTTATGGTGAACTGAGTGGCATGTATCCCAAGGCCGGGGGACAATACGTTTATCTTAAAGAAGCATTTAATCCGTTAGCGGGATTTTTATATGGCTGGAGCTTTTTTGCGGTAATACAAACCGCTACGATCGCTGCAGTAGCTGTTGCCTTTAGTCGTTATACAGCTTACCTGGTACCTGAACTGGGTGAAGCCAATGTACTGTTAACAATAGGCTCGCTAAAAATATCAGCTGCACAACTACTTGCCATTGGACTTATAGTATTTCTTACATATACCAATACAAAAGGAATTAAGGGAGGGAAGATCATTCAAACCGTTTTCACTACGGTAAAGCTATTCTCCTTATTCGGATTGATCATTTTAGGTTTTTTACTGGTAAAAAACAGCTTTTGGGCTGAGAACTGGCAAACCGGTATGACTGCAACGCAACTGCAGCCGAATGCCGAGGGAAAACTTGTACCAGGCGGTGAGTGGCTGCCCATTAGTGGTACCGTTTTGATAGGCGCTATTGCGGCTGCGATGGTAGGTTCCATATTCAGCAGTGATAGCTGGAACAACGTAACCTTCATTGCGGGTGAAATAAAGAACCCCAAACGGAATATCGGGTTAAGCCTGTTCCTGGGAACCCTGGTGGTAACCATCATTTACGTTACCGCCAACCTGATGTACCTGAATGTACTGCCCTTAAGCCAGATCGCTTTTCCTGAAGGCGAGCGGGTGGCAGTAGCGGCGGCAACGTCCATTTTTGGCGGTGTAGGCGCTTATGTAATTGCCGTAATGATCATGATCTCCACCTTTGGCTGTAACAATGGATTGATACTGGCTGGCGCCCGGGTATATTATACCATGGCGAAGGATGGATTGTTCTTTAAAAAGACAGCCACGTTAAATAAAAATGCGGTACCTGAATATGCCTTATGGATCCAATGTATCATGGCCAGCATTTTATGTTTAAGCGGCAGTTATGGCGACCTGCTGGATATGATCGCATTTGTGGTGGTATTGTTCTATGCCCTCACCATTTTGGGCATTTTTATCTTACGCAAAAAGCGTCCGGATGCAGAGCGGCCCTATAAGGCGTTTGGCTACCCGGTATTGCCCATCATTTATATCATTCTGGCCTTAACGTTTTGTATATTCCTCATTAAAATGAAACCCCTGTATGCCGGTGTTGGATTGGGAATTGTTTTAACAGGTGTTCCTTTATATTATCTTGCAGTGCGAAACAAAAAAGCTGTGTAAGTTTCAAGTATGAGTAAGATAAATTTTGATAAACTATTTGCGGAGTTTTCAAATATTAAAGCAGGGGTAGTAGGGGATGTGATGCTGGATATTTACTGGTGGGGTCATGTGGAACGAATATCACCGGAAGCCCCGGTACCCGTAGTCGCATTAGATAAAAAAGAAAACCGGATAGGAGGCGCCGGCAACGTAGCGCTGAACCTGGCCGCCTTGGGCGCCAATGTTTCCGTGCTCTCTGTGATGGGTGACGATGAAAACGGGCGCACATTAACCGAGCTGTTCAAAGAACATCATATCAATACTTCCTGGGTGTCGCACCAATCGTCACGCATTACCACGGCCAAAACCCGCATCATCAGCCGCAATCAGCAAATGATGCGACTGGATGCTGAGATCACCAAAGAATTGAGTGCCGATGACGAAAACGCCCTGATAGAAAAAGTGCGGCAGTATATTACCAGCGAACAACCGCAGGTGATCATTTTTGAAGATTATAACAAGGGCGTGCTGACCGAGCGGGTGATCAAAGAAATAACGGCCTTGTGTAAAAAGCATGGGGTGATCACTACGGTGGATCCTAAGCGAAAAAATTTCTTCTCCTACGAAGGGGTGGATATTTTTAAACCTAATTTGAAAGAGGTAAAGGATGGGCTCAACCTGCTGGTCGATGATGTTAACCTGCCTACGCTGATTGATATACACCAGCAACTGCAAAAAAAATTAAACCATTCCATTTCATTCATCACGCTGTCTGAGAAAGGGGTTTTTTACCAGGAGAACAGCACGGCGAAGATCATTCCTTCCCATTTACGAAATATTGCAGATGTATCTGGCGCCGGTGATACGGTGATTGCCGTAGCCTCTTTGATTTATGCAGCCACCAAACGCATTGATCTGATGGCCGAAGTGGCCAATATTGCGGGGGGGCTGGTATGTGAAGAAGTGGGTACGGCTGCGGTGAATAAAGACCGGCTGCTGCATGAGTGTAAGGCGTTGCTACAATAGCATTTTACAGGTATTATGTTCCTTTAATGGTAAATGAAGTAGTAATGGCCATACAAAAGCCTCTGGGTAATTTTTCAACACCAAAGATGGCTCGTGTATGTTTCCCTAAATCGCCCAAAACATTCAAAAAAAGATCCGAAGCGCCATCGGCAACCCTTGGCCCTTCGTCCCATTCTTCGGTAGCGCGGTAATAAATATCAGCGTGGTTCAATCCTGCTATATTTTCAAGGCCAACGAATTGATCTATCTGACCTAACACATTAATAGCGGCCATTCTGGCGGCCTGGTAGCCTTCTTCGGTGTTTACTTCTTTTCCCAATCGCCCGATATAATAAAATTGATCGTCTTTGATCGCAAACTGAATGGCAACGTAGGCAATGTTGCCCCTGATATTAACAGCTACATACGAACCGCCTGGTTTAGGTATATTTTCAAACTGAATGCCCAGTTCTTTCAGTTTGTTTGCGATGGTGCTTTTCTCCATTGATGGTTTTGTTTTCTAAGATAACACAACATCTTTTTCCATGGAGCATCAGATGGGGTTTTTATTATGTGCTACCAATCGGGTATACGCTTAGCTTTGGAATATGATTTCTGCATCGGTTCAATTGTATGTTCAGCAATGGTTAAAAGATACCATGGGAGCGGTACCTGCTTCTTTACAATGTACGCCTGTTGGTGGTGGTTCTATCAATGAAACCTACCGTATTACAGTTGGGAAGCGATCGTTCTTTTGTAAGATCAATAGCCTTGCAAAATTTCCTTCTTTATTTGCCTGCGAACAAAAAGGACTGGAATTACTGGCACAGCAAGGCATTATTCGCGTTCCACAGGTTGCCGTTTGCGGACATGCCGGTAATGAACAGATATTGATCATGGAATGGATTGAACAGGGATTAAAAACAGATGCTTTCTGGGAAACGTTTGGCGAACAACTGGCTGCCCTGCATCATATAACCGGCCCTCAATTTGGGTTGGATAGTAATAACTATATGGGCGCTTTGCCACAAAACAATGAACCCGCCGACAACTGGATTGATTTTTTTATACATCAACGGTTACAGCCGCAGGTAAAGCTGGCTGTTGACCATGCCCTGCTGGAACCGGTCCATATGCATTTATTTGAAAAGTTATATCAGCAATTGGGCGCTGTATTTCCGGTGGAGCCGGCGGTCTTATTACATGGTGATTTGTGGAGCGGCAACTTTTTATGTGATGATAAAGGGAAACCCGTACTGATCGATCCGGCGGTATATTATGGGCATCGCAATATAGACATCGCTATGACCACCTTGTTTGGCGGATTTGATGCCCTGTTTTACGAAAGCTACCAATATCATTATCCGTTGCCTGCCAATTACCGGCAGCAATGGGAGGTGTGTAATTTATATCCGTTGCTGATTCACCTAAATTTATTTGGGAAAAGCTACCTGGCCGACATTTTGAATACAATCCGGCGGTATTGATTTACGTTATGTTCTAAAGTGAATAGAAAATGGTGAGGGGCGAGGGGTGCAAACCAATTGCTTATTTACTTGTTACCAGCTATTGTATAAATTTGTGCAACGGAATGCAGCAGAATAACTTATATGTCCGTCTTAATCAAAGTGATAACCTCTTAACAAATTGAATGCTGGCTGTTACAATACTGGGAAATAACTCCGCTTTGCCGGCATACGACCGGCACCCTACGTCGCAGGTTGTGACGCTGGATGATAATTTATTCCTGGTAGATTGTGGAGAAGGCACACAGGTGCAATTAGCGAAGTATCGTATTCGCTGGTCACGCATCAATTACATTTTTATATCTCACCTGCACGGTGATCATTATTTTGGTTTGCCGGGTTTTTTGCACAGCATGGGTTTGTTGCATCGGGAGCACGACCTGCATTTGTTCGCTCCGGCTCCGTTA
>DASUVL010000152.1:0-15828 GCA_036379015.1 Niastella sp. | reverse complement strand
GCTTAGTTATTATATCCCCATTCTAACACATTGGCACGCTTTTTTAATAGTAGTGGCGGTTAAACAAAATGGCATTATTCAATCAATTTGCTTTAGCTTTTCATACAGAAAATTAATAATATCATAAACAGTTTTTAATACTATTGTGCGTACGGATCCATTTATTTCAAACCATTAAATAATTTATATGAACACATTTACTGCCCGGGTTGAATTACATAACGCAAACCCGGATGATTATACCAGGTTATACACTGAAATGCAAAAGGAGTCGTTTGTTGCAGCCGGCGCTAAAGCAGAAGCGGGTAATGTTGAGTTTAAGATCAAGAATAGAACATCCATCAATGAAGCTATTGATGCAGTAGTTCGGGCTGCTTCCAAAACAGGTAAGAAGTTTTCATTCACTGTAATGAAAGAAAAAAATCTGGATAAACTGGAAAGCAGAATGCGTTATCATTTACAGCACTAATACTGAAGTAAGAAGTCGGATGTCGGAAGTCAGAAGTCGGAAATCAGAAATAACAAGTCGGAAGTCAGAAGTAGGAAGATTTTGTATTTTCTTACCTCTTACCTCCGACTTCTTACTTCAGAAAACTAACTGTCCGCTACTTTCATCTGATCATGATAAGGATTGTAGTTAGCATCAGGATACCACTTTCCTTTGAAAAGTAAAGGCTGCCTGTGTATAGCGCAACGCTGAACATGGTACACATCTAAAAAAGTAGGTTTTTCATCCGGCTTGCCCCAGTCACCGCCCCAAATTAAACCATACGCATGCGCCAGTTTACCCAGCAATGAAAAATCACCTTTCCAGCTTGGCTGCCCATCTACCTTCCTTACAATATCGCAAGCCAGTCCATAATGATGTACCCCAACATTCTTTAACTTAGAAGCGCCTTGCTTAAATAATTGCAATTGCCGTTCTTTACTGCGGAAGGTTTCAAAAACCATATATTCCACCCCTTTCTTTTTTGCATCCATGATTATGGATGCTACAATTTTCCGGGTAACCGGTTCCAACAGATCGAGGTCATCGACCACTTTGGTGGAATGCGCCCGCTCATCTGGCATAATTATATCTTTGTAAAAGCTCATAAAGGATTGATTTAATTGTTGAATGGTAGACCTAATTTATAAAATCCATTCCGTTTATGAACCCGTATAAACACGGTATTTACAACGAAACCGGTTTCGTTAAGTCCTCCCAAATGAGTCCCCTGCATTTTGGCTGAAACTAAAATTGGCTTTATCTTGATGGCGGAACCACCATTTGGTATGATAACCCGAAACGAACTATGCTAAAAAATGTAAGAATTGCCAGGGCTTACAGCTTTATGCTGTTGCTCATGGTTTCGATGCTGCCTCTCACAATCGCTGCCCAACTGAATACAAAAGCATCCCTCTCTCTTATTCAGCGAATATTGCCAAAACATGCCACTCTTTTTATTGTAGAAGCTATTCCGGCCGAGAACGGGAAAGACATTTTTGAAGTGGAAAGCCGCGCCGGTAAAATTGTATTGCGTGGCAATAATGGCTTGTCAGTTGCTTCGGCTTTATATCATTACCTAACCGAATATTGTCATTGCCAGATCACCTGGAATGGCACCAACCTGCAACTACCTGCAACCTTGCCGGTGATCAAAGAAAAAGTACATAAGGTTACCCCCTATACTTATCGTTACTACCTCAATTACTGCACCTTCAATTATAGTATGAGCTGGTGGGACTGGGACCGCTGGCAAAAAGAAATTGACTGGATGGCCTTGCATGGCATTAATATGCCGCTGGCTATTACCGGTGAAGAATATACCTGGTATGAAGTGTATAAAGAAATGGGATTCAGTGATGCGGATCTGAGCAATTTCTTCTGTGGACCGGCCTATTTTGGCTGGTTCTGGATGGGCAACCTGGATGCCTGGGGTGGTCCGCTGCCCCTCAGCTGGATGAAAAGCCATAAAGTATTACAGGAAAAGATACTGCAACGGGAAAGAGAATTGGGAATGAAACCTGTGTTACCGGCTTTCACCGGCCACGTTCCATCGGCATTCAAAAAGAAGTTTCCGAAGGCTAAATTAAAAGCCACCAACTGGACAAACGGTTTTGCCGATACCTATATCCTTGATTCGGAAGATCCGTTGTTTGCCGAGATCGGCAAACGGTTCTTACAAAAACAAACAACGTTATTTGGTACCGATCACCTCTACTCAGCCGATACGTTCAATGAAAATGAACCGCCGTCTGATGATCCGGCGTTCCTGTCAGCGCTCAGCGCCCGGGTGTATGAAGGCATGAAACAAGCCGATACGGCTGCTACCTGGGTGATGCAGGGCTGGTTGTTTTACAGTGATCGTAAATTCTGGAAAGCGCCCCAAATTGAAGCACTGCTGAAAGCAGTACCTGGTAATAAAATGATCCTGCTCGACCTCGCAGCCGAAATTGAACCGGTATGGAAACGCACCGATGCTTTTTATGAAAAGCCCTGGATCTGGAATATGTTACACAATTTCGGCGGCAATGTAAATATGTTTGGTCGCATGGATGGTGTAGCGGCCGGTCCCGCGCAAGCATTGAACGATAGTGCATCGGGCAAAATGTGGGGTATTGGTTTAACCATGGAAGCCATTGAACAAAACCCGGTGATGTATGAACTGATGATGCAACATACCTGGCAAACAGAACCCATTGCCCTGGATAGCTGGTTGCAAAAATATACGTTGAACCGCTATGCTACTTCTAGCAACGAACTGGTGAATGCCTGGCAGATACTTCGGCAAACCGTGTATAATGGCAAGGAAATACGTGATGGCGCGGAATCGATCATTACCGGCCGTCCTACGTTTGATTCTACTACCGTATGGACACGTACCAAATTGAATTACGCACCCAACGACCTGTTACCGGCCTGGGACCTGTTTATACAAGCCGCCGGCAAAGGCATTCAAACAGATGGGTTCCGTTACGACCTGGTTGATATAACCCGCCAGGTGCTGGCCAACTATGCTGCGCCGTTACAAAAGAAATGGGTGGCTGCCTTTAGAGAAAAAGACAGTGCTGCGTTTAATAAATACAGTAAGGCGTTCTTACAACTGATCGGCGATATGGATATATTGTTGGCTACCCGTAAAGATTTTATGCTGGGGCCCTGGTTGTCTACCGCCCGCAGTCATGGCACTACTGCTGCAGAAAAAGCGTTGTATGAACAGAACGCCCGGGATTTGATTACACTTTGGGGCGATGCCAACAGTCCGTTACATGAATATTCAAACCGGCAATGGAGTGGATTGCTGAATGATTTTTATAAACCACGCTGGCAACAATTCTTTACGCTCCTGCAACAATCGTTACGTACAGGCACAGAACCCGATCTGAAACAATTTGATCAAACAATGCGTACCTGGGAATGGAAATGGGTGAAAACACAGAAGGCGTTTCCGGTGGCTCCGGTTGGGAATCCGGTACAGGTAGCACAATTGATATATAAGAAGTACAGGGGTGAGATTGGGAAATGAGGAATGAAATTAAGAATTAAGAATGAGGAATGAAGAATGAGAAAGGAAGAGAATATCGAATGTCCAATGTAGAATGTTGAAGTAAAAGCCAATGAAATTGGAAGTTAGAAGTCATTAGCTTTCTCATTATCCTGTTGCCTTTGCCTTTAACTTTTTCATTTCTCATTTAATATTTTCATTCTTCATTTCTTCTGGATATTCATTATTCAATATTTAATTGATCCTATATACAATCCCCGGCAACCAGCGGCCAAATTGGTATTGCGGGGCGAACGAAAGGGTGTTCTTCTTTTTTGCTTCTTCTGATTTCAGTTTGGCATAACGGTGATAATTGTTCACCACCTGCCGGCCAATTAAATGTCCGAGAATACCGCCTATCAATACGTCGGAAGCCCAGTGTTTATTTTCGGTAATGCGGCTCAACCCAATGATGGAAGCTGCGCTATAGGAAAGTATAGGGACAATCGGCCGGTCGCTGTATTCCATGGCATATACCGTTGCTGCTGCAAAGGCTAATGTAGTATGCCCGGAAGGAAATGATGTATAGGAATAACTGTCTGGCTTGTTTCCGTTGGCATCCTTTTTAAACCGGTAAAAAGGCCCGTGCCATGTTGGATTGTTTTTACCAGTCACCGGGTCGTAATAATAGGGTCTTTGGCGGCCCGTTAAAAATTTGGCAGATTCAAAGATCACATAAGATGTTATGTAAGCCTGTGTTGCCAGTAACGTAGTGGTCCTTATTTTTTCATTTTTAAAAATAAAGCCATAGGTGCCCAGTGCTGCCAGTGTATATACTTCATACGCTCCGCCAAATCGAGTTACAAATTTACTGGTACTTACTAAAGATTTATTATTTTGACGCAAATCTACGGCAGCCCGGGCGATGGGTTTATCTAACAACAATACGCCACCTGTTATAGCTACAACAGCTGCCGTTCTGGCCCAATCCCGAGGTTTTGCATGAAAAGGAGCCGTAACCTGTTGTTTTAAGTCACTACCCAATAAAGTCCAGTAAACAGGAAAGGTGATCCTGGTTTTCTGATTGTAGAATTCCCGCCTTATACTGTCCCGGTTGCCTCTTTTTAATTCGGGGTGTAGTTTATTTAAACTATCCAGTTTTTTAGTTAGCGTATCCTTTTGTGCCGCAACGGAAAACGGCAAAAGAAGCATACAATAGATACCATATTTACATAGAATCTTCATAATCGTAGCAATCTTTCCAGCCTGTGCATGTTGATCACACAGTAGCGTTTCAAATTGTATTAAAAAATTATGCCATTGAAGGGTAGCCAGTAACTTCCAATTAACACCGGAAATCTGAATAAATATTGAAGTTTGACAAATGATACTAACACACGGCCACAGGTAGTATTGAAAAAACAAGCTATCAACCCATTGCTTCAAAATTCCTTCAATTTCTACCTTTTGTTTTACAGTTTTTAACCTGCTATGCACATTAATAAAACACGGTACTCGATCCTGTTCAACTTCATATTGTTCTTCCTGATCATTTCGTTTATCACAAGAACTACCCTTTTAATATGGTCGTTCCATAAGGCGGATCTGTCCTTTTTTTCGGTATTGCGCATATATGGCAAAGGGTTGATCTTTGATATGTTGGTATCGCTTTACTTTAGCGGGTTCTATGCATTATACCTGCTGGTATTGCCGCAACGTTTCAATCGTTCCACGATTAACAAGCTATTAACCTATACCCTTTTTTTTGTTGTAGTGCTTATCATCCTGTTCTCTTTTTTTGCCGAGTTCGCCTTCTGGGATGAATTTGAAAGCCGTTTCAATTTTATTGCAGTGGATTACCTGGTTTATACATTTGAAGTGATCAATAATATCAATCAGTCGTATCCCCTTCCCTGGTTGATCAGCGCTATGGTATTGATCACCTTGCTGGTCATCTTTATATTTCACAAAAGACAGCTATTCCAAAGAAGCTTTTATTCCAATACCTATTTTAAAGAACGGTTATTATTATCCGGTATGGTATTATTTTGCGCACTGATTGGTTCTTTGTTTATTTCCAATACCTGGGCCGATAGCAGAAATAACCATTATCAGAATGAACTGTCGAAAGCGGGCATCTTTTCCTTCTTTGCCGCTTTTAAAAACAATGAACTGAACTATTATGATTTTTATGCCAAAGAAAAGGAAGCCACGGCATTTACAATGGTGCGATCACAATTGCAGGAACCCAATGCGCCATTCACCCATAGCGGTTATAACATCCGGCGGCTGATCAACAACCCAGGTGCCACTCAAAAACCAAACGTGATACTGGTTACCATTGAAAGTTTCAGTGCTGATTTTATGGAGCACTTTGGCAATACCCAGCATCTTACACCGGTGCTCGATGCACTGGCCGATTCAAGCATTTTATTTACAAACATGTATGCTACGGGTACCCGTACCGTACGGGGCATGGAAGCGTTGACATTATGCGTTCCGCCTACCCCAGGTAACAGCATTGTACGGCGTACCGATAACAAAGACTTATTTACTGTCGGTTCTATATTTAAGCAGGCAGGCTATAAAAGGGCATTCTTTTATGGGGGCGATGGTTATTTTGATAATATGAATAATTTCTTTGGCAACAACGGGTTTGATATTACCGATAAAGGCGGTCGTTTTGAACCCGGCGATCATTTCAAGACCACCCGGCATATTATAGAGGATCGATACATTCATTTTAAAAATGCCTGGGGCATCTGTGATGAAGACCTGTACGACGCCGTTATACGGGATGCTGATGATCGTTATTCGCATCAACAGCCATTTTTTGATTTTGTAATGACCACCTCCAATCACCGGCCTTTTACTTACCCGGATAAAACGATAGATATTCCTTCCGGCTCAGGAAGAGAAGGCGCTGTAAAGTATACTGATCATGCCATTGGTGAATTCCTGAGGAAGATCCGGTCAAAGCCCTGGTTCAATAATACGGTTATCATTTTTGTAGCCGATCATTGCGCCAGCAGTGCCGGTAAAAATGAGATCAATGTTTCAAAGTATCATATCCCCTGCATCATTTACAATCTAAAAGCAGATTCGATTCATCTTATTAATAAACAATGTTCACAGATCGATCTGTTCGCCACTTTATTTGGCTTGTTACACTGGTCATATGAATCTGATTGGTATGGCAACAATGTGTTGTTAACCGGTTACCAACCGAAAGCCTATATCGCCACTTACCAGAAGCTGGGTTATTTGCAACAGGACAGCCTGGTTATTTTAAGTCCGCACCAACAGATTGCCACCAGTAAATGGGATGCACAAACCGATGAGCAGCACCCTGTTCAAAACGATACGGGGTTAAATAAAAAGGCAATTGCTGCTTATCAGACGGCTTATTATCTATATAAACATGGGGGGATGAAAGAACGATGTGATAATTAGCTAATGTGCTGATATGCTAATGAATACAAAATACATTTATCACATTCGTATTCCTGTATTTCCATTAGCATATTAGCAAATTATCACATTAGCACATTACTCTTCGTGATCCCCAACTCCAACCCTCTCAACTCTGCCAGTCCGCGCAGGCGGCCAATGGCGCTGTAACCGGGATACGTTTTTTTATTCAGGTCATCCAACATCTGGTGACCATGATCGGGCCGCATGGGAAGCGACACGCCTCTTTTTTGCATCACCAGCACCAACGCTTTTATCACGGCATACATATCTACGTCGCCAGCCAGGTGATCGGCTTCAAAGAAATTACCGGCGGCATCTCTTTTGGTGCTACGCAGGTGTACAAAATGAATGTGATCGCCATATCGCTGTACTATGCCGGGCAAGTCGTTATCTGCCCGCACACCCAACGAACCGGTACAGTAGCACAATCCGTTTGCGGTTGAAGGAACCGCTTGCAACAAGTCTTTTATATCCTGTTCGGTACTCATAATTCGTGGCAGTCCCAATACCGGATATGGCGGATCATCTGGATGAATAGCCATTTGCAAACCACATTCCTCCGCTATGGGCACTACCTGTTGTAAAAAATAAAACAAATGTTCCTTCAGCTTTTTTGCATCTATGTGATGATAGGTTTTCAGCGCAGCCAGTACCTCTTCTTTGGTAAATGGTTCATCGCTGCCCGGCAAACCCAGCAGGGCATTGCGATACAGCGTTTCTTTTTTCTGCGGCGTTATATTGTCGAGATATGCACTCGCTGCACTGAGCTCTTCTTTTGTATATTCTTTTTCCGCGCCGGGTCTTTCCAGCATAAATACATCAAATGCAATAAAGGCCAGGCGTTCAAACAATAATGCCTTACTGCCATCGGGCATTTCATACTCAATATCGGTGCGCACCCAATCGAGTATGGGCATAAAATTATAGGTGATCACCTGTAAACCGCAGGCGGCTACATTACGCATGCTTTGCTGGTAATGCTGAATATACTGCAGGTAGTTACCGGTTTGTTTTTTGATGTCTTCATGCACCGGTAAACTTTCTATGACCGTCCAGCGCATGCCGGCGGCCTCGATCATATCTTTTCGTTTGTTGATCTCGTCTATAGTCCAAACGTCACCCACCGGAATGTGGTGTAATGCCGTTACCACACCTGTACATCCTGCCTGCCGTATGTGTTGTAGTGGAACGGGATCATTTGGCCCGAACCAACGCATGGTATACTCCATGTTGAAATATTGAATGTTGAATAATGAATTTTGAATGACGAAGTGAATACTGAAGAATGAAGAATGTTAAATGAAAAAGTGAAAAACGTCCTTCATTCCACTTCTACATTCTACATTGGGCATTCGATATTCGATATTCACCACCCGTCCGTTCTAAACGAACTCGCCGGTAACCCTTCTTTATTATACAGGTTCGCGCCTTCGGGGTTGTCGGCCCAGGCATAGCGAACGGCAACCGGCGCCGCCACCTGGTCACTCCATACCTTTACCTTGTTTCCTTCGATAGTCGCCTTCGCCCATACAAATTTTTTATCGGCCCCTGCTATGGCAAAGTATTTTAATTCATTATTTCCTTTAGCCACCAGCCCACTGCCGGTATTGGTAAATTGAAGGACCACCTTGTTGCCCTGTATTTTCATTGACTGGTATAACGGACCGGAATACACTACTTTCTGATCGCCATACGCCTGCTTTTGCGCCCATAGGGCCAGGCGTTTGCCAACATCTGCCTTATTCAACGGGTGTATATCGTTCCATTCACCAATATCTGTTATCACGGCCATGCCGGTATTAGGTAGTGACAATGTTTTTAATTGCGCTTCCCGGGTCATAGCCCAGCTGCTTTCCCCAGGCTGTTCTTTTGTTGCCATATAATTCGCCAACTGCACAAATAAGAACGGAAAATTTCCCTGGTTCCATTTTTCCCGCCATGTATTTATTACCGCAGGAAACAAGGTACGGTATTCAACAGGTCTTCCTCCGTTGCTTTCGCCCTGGTACCAGATCACGCCTTTGATGCGATAATTTAAAAGCGGCGAAACCATGGCATTGAATAAACCAGTTGGCTGGTATTGAAAAAAAGTAGGCGATGGCAATGGGGAAGCTGTAGCGCCCAATGCAAACTGCCAGTCGCCGGTAAGATCGATGGTTTCTTCACCGGCTATCAACTGGTAAGGCTTATCGGTTATAAACCCACCGCGACCTCCGCTATTGATCACCCGTACCACAATAGTGTTCTTACCCGGCTGTAACAGCCCTGCCGGCAATTCATATCTGCGTGGTGGATATTGATACCCGGTAGTTCCGGCAAAGCGGCCGTTCACAAATACCGAATCCTGGTCAACAATTCTTCCCAATAACAACTTCACCGGTTTACCCGTCATGGATGCCGGTACCTGTATATCTTTCCGGAACCACACAACACCATTCACACCTTTCAACCCATTTGCATCCCAAAAACCAGGGATCTTCATGGTTGACCAGCCAGCTACATTATATCCCGTATCATACCAGGGTTTTGTATCGTGCAGCCCTTTATCCTGCTGCCAGAGGGTTTGGTACCAGGTGTCGCGCACCTGTTTATCGTTATTCCTGATGCTATCGATATATCCATTGCGTTTGTATTTCAAAGCAGTTTCCAGGTGCTGCGGAAATGCTTTTAATGCGTCCTCATTCAACCATGCTTCAGCTGGTGATCCGCCTACACTGGCTTTTATTAATCCAATAGGCACCTGGTATTTTTCATACAAGGCTTTCGCAAAAAAATAACCAACGGCTGTAAATTGTAGCACCGTTTGCGGGTCGGCCGATTGCCAGTTGCCCGATTCAAAGTCTTTGCGGCTCTTTTGAAAATCGTAGGTAGTAGATACATTGAACTGTCTGATAGCCGGGTTGGTTGATTGTGCAATCTCAGCTACATACTTTTCTTTTACCCGTTCCATCGGCAATTCCATGTTCGATTGTCCTGAACACACCCACACATCACCCATCACAATGTTCTTTATTAAGATGCGGTTGCTGCCGGTAATTTCCATATCATAAGGTCCGCCGGCTTTCATAGCGGGCAGGGAGATCGTCCAGGTACTATCAGCAGCCGTTGTGGCGTTATAGGTTTTACCATTAAAATGAATGGTTACCTTTTCGCCTGTTGCCGCCCATCCCCAAATGGATAATTTTGCATCTCTTTGCAAAACCATGTTGTCACTGATAAGGCGGGGGAGTTTCACCTGGGACATGACAGGATTGCACAAAAGGCCAGCAATGAATAAGTATATCCAACGATTCATAGTAATAATATTTGTTACAGGTCACTGCATCAAAAAGTCCGAAGAACATACAACACGCAGTTGTAACATCCTGTCGGACTTTCCATATTTAAGTGATCATATTTTCCGGCTTTCAGCCTTATTTCTATCATTTTTATTAACATGGCAACCAATTGACCAGCAATTCACGACACTAATTTAGAGAGAATATTGCATCAATGTAACCGATTACATTGTTTTTTTAAAAATAATTTTGCTTTACCTTTACTATCATATATGTAAGCGATTGTATGACAAAACCCAAAGAAGTAACGATTTACGACATCGCTCGTAAGTTAAATGTCTCGATAGCCACGGTAAGCCGGGCTTTAAAAGACGACCCGGTCGTAAGCAAGAAAACCAAGAAGAAGATCTTCGACCTGGCCGAAGAAATGGGCTATCGCTACAACCATTTCGCCCGTAACCTTCGGGAGCAGCGTACGTATACTATCGGCGTAATTGTTCCCCGCCTCAACAGCTATTTCATGAGCACGGTCATTGCCGGCATTGAAAGCGTTGCCAATAACGAAGGCTATACGCTTATTATTAGCCAGTCGTCTGAATTGGCTGATAAAGAAATGGCCAGCGCCAAAACCATGTTCAATAACCGGGTTGATGGCATGCTGGTTTCCCTGGCTTACGATACGGAAGATATTACTCATTTTGATCAGTTTATAAAAAAGAATATTCCCCTCATTTTTTTCGACCGGGTGGCAGATCATCCGGAATGCACCAATGTTTTAATTGATAACCGCAAAGGGGCTTACGAAGCTACGAGCCATTTGATAGCACAGGGTTGCCGGCGCATTGTTCATATGACTGCCATGCCAAAACGAAATGTGTATGTTGATAGACTGGCCGGCTACAAACAGGCACTGGCCGATCACCATATCCCGTTCGATGAAAAACTTATAATGATCAATAACCTCAGCCAGGAAGCCGGGGTACAGGCTGCAGCCGCCATTCTGCAAATGAACCCTTTGCCCGATGCCATTTTTGCTGCGAATGATAACTGTGCCGTAGGTTGTATGGTGACGCTGAAAAAATCGGGCATCCGCATTCCGCAGGACATCGCGTTCGCTGGTTTTAATAACGACCCCGTGTCCACTGTCATTGAACCTAATCTTACCACCATCAATTATCCCGGTTATAAAATGGGAGAAATGGCAGCCACCAGCCTCATTAACCATTTGAATGGTGTGAACAGCATTGATTCAACCAATACCATATTATTACGATCAGAATTGATCATACGGGCCTCATCGATAAAATTGACGTCTGATAGTGAGTGAGAATACCGCAAAACGCTAAACGCGGAACGCAGAACGCGGGCTTCTACCAATGCGCATTTCGCGTTAAGCATTTGGCGTTAAGCGTTTAGCTTTTCAACCAATTGCATTCATATGAAAAAATGGTTTTCTTTAATAACTGGCGTTCTGCTTTGTATTTCCGTATTAGCGGAAGATGGTTACCGGTTGTGGTTGCGTTACAATACGATTGACAATGCTACCTTATTACAACAATACCGGCAACAGATCACCAGCATTCTTTCCCCTGGTGACGCTGATGGGTTGTATTACGCACAGAAGGAATTGATCACGGGTCTCTCCGGGCTACTGGGCAAACAAATATCCATGCGAATTGGTGTTAACAACGGAACTGTCATAGTTGGCATGCCTTCGCATTTTCGATTTATCCGTTCGTTGGTAGGTGATACCGCGCTGGCTCGTTTGGGCAATGAAGGGTTTATCATTCGCTCCATACGCCGCGACGGCAAAAATGTTACGCTGATAACAGGCAACAAGGAAGCCGGTATTCTCTATGGCGTATTTCATTTTTTGCGGTTGCTGCAAACCAATCAACCCATTCAGCAACTGAATATATCGAGCACACCGAAAATAAAACTTCGCCTGCTTAATCATTGGGACAACCTGAACCGCACCGTAGAACGCGGTTACGCCGGTGGTTCTATCTGGGACTGGCAGCGTTTACCCGGTTATATCGACCAACGGTATATTGATTATGCACGGGCCAATGCCTCTATAGGTATCAATGGTACGGTGCTTACCAATGTAAACGCAAATGCGATGGTGTTAACGGAAGCATGGTTGAAAAAAGTAGCGTTACTGGCCAATGTCTTCCGGTCTTATAATATAAAAGTGTATCTCACGGCGCGCTTTAGCGCCCCGGTTGAGATCGGCAAACTACATACAGCTGATCCGCTCAATGACGAAGTACGGAAATGGTGGAAAGATAAAGCAGATGAAATTTATCGCATCATCCCCGACTTCGGCGGTTTTCTGGTAAAGGCAAATTCAGAAGGACAACCAGGTCCGCAAAATTATCAACGCACACATGCCGATGGAGCTAATATGCTGGCCGATGCCGTAGCGCCGCACGGTGGTATCATTATGTGGCGTGCTTTTGTATACAGCAACGAGCAACCGGAAGATAGATTCAAACAAGCTTATAATGAATTTAAACCGCTCGATGGCCAGTTCAGAAAAAATGTATTGATACAGGTAAAAAATGGTCCGATAGATTTTCAGCCGCGCGAACCTTTTCATCCCCTGTTTGGGGCCATGCCGCAAACGCCGCTGATGATGGAATATCAGCTTACGCAGGAATACCTGGGCTTTGCCACCCACCTGGTTTACCTGGCGCCCTTATTCAAAGAAGTGCTAAGCGCCGATACACATTCGAAAACCGGCAGCACCGTTGCACAAATAATCGACGGCACCGCCGGTACGCAATCACTGACCGGCATGGCCGGCGTGGCTAATATTGGCAGCGATATCAACTGGACCGGTCATCCCTTTGGCCAGGCGAACTGGTATACATTGGGGCGACTGGCATGGGATAACAGCCTCACGGCTGCCCAAATTGCCAATGAATGGATTAGGCAGACCTTCACCAATAAAAAATTTTTTGTAGATACTGTGCAACAACTGATGCTGGCTTCGCGCGAGATAATGGTCAATTATATGACGCCGCTCGGGCTGCATCACATCATGGGCTATGGCCATCATTATGGACCGGCGCCCTGGTACAACAAAGCATCGCGGGCCGATTGGAACCCGGTGTATTTTCACAAGGCCGATTCAACCGGTATTGGATTTAACCGTACCGCTTCCGGCAGCAATGCACTGGCGCAATACCAGCCTGCCGTACGGCAACAATTTGAAAATGTGGCAACCTGTCCCGACAATTTTTTATTATGGTTCCATCACGTACCATGGGACCATAAAATGCGTTCCGGTAAAACGCTGTGGGAAACCATGTGTGAGAAATATTATAGTGGCGTAGATTCCGTGCGCTGGATGCAACATAGCTGGGACCGGCTTGAGCACTATATAGATGATGAGCGATTCAGACAAGTGAAACAATTGCTGGCCATTCAGGAGCAGGAAGCAGTGTGGTGGCGCAATGCCTGTTTATTGTATTTTCAAACCTTTTCCAATAAACCGATCCCGGCGGGATATGAGAAACCGGATCATACGTTAGCCTATTATCAGGAGTTGAGTTTTCCGTACGCGCCTAATTAATAATGAATATTGAATATCAAATATCCAATGTTGAAGTGAATACAGGAAATGAAAAATGAAAAACAGAGAAATAAAGAATTAGAAAGTAAAGCCATAATATAAATCACAAGCTGTATTTGTTTGCGGCATCCCGACCATTCACGATTTATAAACCCAGAATACATGAACACAGTTAACCAAACAGTAGCGATCGTAACCGGAGGTGGTTCTGGCATAGGCCTGGCCATTACAGAAAAATTTGTGCAGCAAAATATTACTACGGTCATTGTAGGCCGTGACCCCGAAAAACTGCACCAGGCCAAACAAAAACTGGGCGCCTTGTGTGTACCTTTAGTTGCCGATTTAAGTGACCTGGATTCTATCCCTGCCCTGGTGAAACAGGTAATTACCCAGTTTGGACATATCGATATCCTGGTGAACAATGCCGGCATCAATATGAAAAAAGAATTTACCGAGGTAACCAACGAAGATTTTCAAAAAGTAATACAGACCAATTTAGTAGCGGTTTTTGCATTGACCCGCGAGGTGGTAAAGACCATGTTGCCTAATAAAAAAGGCAGCATCGTTAACATCAGTTCCATGGCAGCGCAATACGGTATTCCAAAAGTGATTGCCTATTCTGCTTCCAAAACCGCCATTGAAGGTATGACACGGGCTATGGCAACAGAGTTATCGCCCCAGGGCATTCGCATCAATTGTATTGCACCCGGCTTTATTGCAACGGATATGACATCCAAAGCATTTAACCAGGATGTAGAACGTAAAAATAAAGCATTAGGGCGCACGCCAATGGGCGTCATGGGCGTCCCTGGTGATATCGGCGATGCCGCCTTGTTCCTGGCTACCGATTCATCAAAATATATCACGGGCGTGGTGCTGCCGGTAGATGGCGGTAACTCGATCGGGTTTTAAATATTTCCATACAACCGTGGCACGGTTTCTTCCAACCGTGCCATGGTTTCCGCTTTTATCTCCGCTCGGGACCGTGACACAGCTCAATGAGGTCACTTTTGTTTTAATAACTGACACTTTTGTTTGAACGATAGGCATTATACATTTTAAATAACGAATTTCCGGGTTTATAATGGTCATCATCATGATAGCCATTTTTGAGTTCATGGTGAGCATTATAGTGTTCATGATACTTCTATATGAAAAAAACAGTATTCGCTATATTGATATGCGTTTCTACCAGCGGCATTTTTGCTCAACAGGCCGTGCTCACTAAAAATGAGCCCGGCGCCTTCCCCATCGTTGCCCTTAAAAAGGCAACACCCATTTATGTAGATGCCAGCGATCACTGGCTGGTGCAAAAAGCAGCCGCTTTATTGCAAACCGATATTGAAAAAGTTACCGCCAATAAACCAGACACCGCACACACCCTTACCCAACTTCCTAAAAATATTATTGTAATTGGTTCATTAGATAAATCACCGCTCATCAACCAACTGGTTGCAACGCATAAACTATCTGTAGATAGCCTGAAAGGGAAATGGGAGGCTTTTCAGCTCCAGGTCGTTCAACAGCCCTGGCCCGGTGTTAACAAAGCCCTGGTCATTACAGGAAGTGATAAACGCGGTACGGCCTTTGGTGTTTTTGAATTGTCGAAACAGCTTGGCGTATCACCCTGGTACTATTGGGCCGATGTGCCCGTAAAAACCACCAACGAATGCTGGTATAAAAGCAGCGTTAAACAATATGAATCACCGGGCGTAACCTACCGGGGTATTTTTCTCAACGATGAAGCACCGGCATTATCTGGCTGGAGCAAGGCTACTTTTGGTGGGTTCAATCATTTATTTTATGAAAAGGTATTTGAACTGTTGCTTCGGCTCAAAGCCAATTACCTGTGGCCCGCCATGTGGGGCAATGCTTTTTACGACGACGATACCCTGAACCCGGTTGTCGCCGATCAGTATGGCATCGTCATCGGCACCAGTCACCATGAACCCATGCTCCGCGCACATGATGAATGGCGCCGCTATGGAAAAGGTAAATGGAATTACGATTCCAACGAAGTGCAATTGAA